>JBMYXW010000840.1:0-1862 GCA_049608825.1 Chitinophagales bacterium | reverse complement strand
ACGATGTCGCAAGATATAGTGACCTTTACAGGCTCGACAACGACTGGTAGAATGTTGAAATCCACACCTCGGATATTGGAAGAAGCCGTTCCCTTCAATATGGAAGCCGATTCGTTGAACTGTGCTGTTTTGGGCGAAGATGCTAGGCCTGACACCGAAGAATTTCAGTTGTTCATCAAAGAAGTTGCCAAAGAAATGACCACCAAATGTGGGCAAAAATGTACGGCAATTCGTCGAGTTATCGTTCCCGAAAACTTGCTGGAAGATGTCCAGATTGCTTTGGGAAAACGATTGGCGACTACGGTTATCGGCAATCCCGAAATGAAGGAAGTTCGCATGGGTGCATTGGCTGGAAAAGTGCAGGTCGAAGAAGTGCAAGAACGCATTGCAGAGCTTTCGCAAAACTCAGAAATCATTTACGGGAATCCCGATTATGTAGATGTTGTAGGTGCGGATAGCCAAAAAGGTTCGTTTATTTCGCCCATCGTGATGCTTCAAAACGACCCATTTACCCACCGAGAAGCCCACAACATTGAAGCGTTTGGCCCTGTCAGTACTGTGATGCCCTACAAAAACATGGACGAAGCCATCGAACTCGCCAAAATGGGCAAAGGTTCGCTTTGTTGTTCGATTACCACGAATGACAACCAAGCTGCTCGAAAATTTGTAGTGGGTGCGGCAAGCCATCATGGACGTATTTTGATACTCAATCGAGCCTGCGCCAAAGAAAGCACAGGACATGGTTCACCCCTTCCAATGTTGGTGCACGGCGGACCAGGACGAGCAGGCGGAGGTGAAGAAATGGGCGGCGAAAGAGGCGTAAAACACTATCTTCAACGCTGTGCAATTCAAGGCTCACCCACCACGCTGACCGAAGTAACAAATGTTTATCAAGTTGGTGGCCAATACAAGCTTCCTGCTCAACACGTTTTCCAAAAGCATTTTGAAGATTTGCAGATTGGCGAAACAGTTATTACCCACAAACGAACCATCACCGAAACGGATATTGTTAATTTTGGAAATCTTAGTTGGGACCATTTTTATGCTCATACCGATGAAACAGCTTTGGAGGGAACGACTTTTGAAAAGCGAGTAGCGCATGGTTATTTTGTCTTGTCGGCTGCCGCAGGGTTGTTTGTGCATCCCGCCAAAGGACCTGTATTGCTCAATTATGGTTTGGAAGAATGTCGCTTCACCAAGCCTGTTTATGCAGGTATGACGATTGGGGTGCGATTGACGGTCAAGGAAAAACTGGATCAAGAACCTCGAAATGCAGAAGATATTCCCAAAGGGATTGTTAAGTTTTTGGTGGATGTGTATGACGAAACAGGGGAGACCGTGGCGATTGCTACGATTTTGACGATGGTAAAGAAACGGTAAATTGCTTGTAATTAGAAGAGTTCAAAAATAAGCCTATTTTTGCCCTCCTATGGCAAAGGTACTCTACATTTCCTACGACGGTATGACCGACCCTTTGGGGCAGTCGCAAGTGATTCCTTATATAGTGGGTTTGCAGCGAAAAGGGCATCAATTTACCCTTTTGAGCTGCGAAAAAAAGGAGCGTTTTGAAAAATTTGGAACAGAAATCCGTTCTTATTTGGAAGCGCATCATATTGATTGGCAACCCATTTTCTATACTGCCTCACCGCCTATTCTCGCCAAATATTGGGACATCTATCAACTTCGCCGAAAAGCCAAACAGCTTCACCAACAACAGCATTTTGACCAAACACATTGCAGAAGTTATGTGAGTGCGGAAATCGGATTGTATTTGAAACGGCAGTTTGGAGTGAAATTTTTGTTTGACATGCGAGGTTTTTGGGTGGATGAAAGAGTTGATGGTGGTTTGTGGGATTTGGACA
>JBMYXW010000839.1:0-1868 GCA_049608825.1 Chitinophagales bacterium | reverse complement strand
AATTTCGACCTTTTTGGTCGTAGCGAACCCACACCCGAATCTCATCTCTACCTCGCTGAAATCGCTGAACCGAACGCCCAAAAAATCCACTTCTCACCTGCGACATCACATCATTGAGCGTCAAACCAAGTGAATAAGCATTGTCCTTCAAGCTCAATCGAATCTCTTTGATACCCGAAGGGTCATTGTCCGAAATATCCTTCAATTGTGGCATGTCATTCATCCTTGACTTCAATTCCTGTTTCGCACCTTTCAACTCCTTGATGTCATTACTGACAAGCGAAACCGATACGGGTTTGCCTCGAAAATTGTTACCAGAATTGTACTCCAAAGTTTCCGCACCATAAATAGGTCCCACCGCATCCTGTACAGCATTCGCAACCTCACCAGCCGAAAAATCACGAGACTCTCCAGGCAATAAATTGAGCCGAAGCGTAGCATTTGAAGTACCTGGACCAATACGTCGAATAGTATTTTCAATGACAGGCAAATTACCCGTTTGGCGTGCTGTAAAATCTTCATTCACTTTCCACGCCGCCACTTCAATCACCGAAATCAAAGAATCCGTAATGGTTTCGCTCGTGCCTTGTGGCATTTTCAGCGTAATCGTGGCTCGGTCACTTGCGATAGACGGAAAGAAGGTGAACTTAATGATACCCCCACCCATTGCTCCCAAAGTGATGATTAACAGTGCTATGGGAATCGCAAAGCCCAGTAGTTGGTTTTGAAGGAAAAACCGAAATACAGGAGCATACAATCTGTCTCGAAGAAAAAGCATGAATTTATCCGCATACTTATTCAATAAAAAAGTCTTACTATCTCTATTCAATGCACGAGAATGGGCAATGTGGGCAGGCAGGATAATCAAGGCTTCGATAAGCGAAACGCCCAATGTGAACAAGACCACAATGGCTACTTGACTAAAGAAATTCCCCAATCTTCCTTCCACAAAAAAGAAGGTCGAAAAGGCTACAATCGTGGTGAGAATCGCCGAAACAATAGGTACTATCACCTCCATTGTGCCGTCTATGGCAGCTTGAATAGGAGTTTTGCCGAGTTCATAGTGGTAAAAAATATTCTCCCCAATCACAATCGCATCGTCCACCAAAATACCAATCACGATAATCATCCCAAAAAGAGAAACGACATTGATGGTGATAAAACTTGGTGCGAAAATAAACATCCCCAAAAATGAAACAGGCAAACCTGCCGCTACCCAAAAAGCAAGTGTGGGCTTCAAAAACAAAGACAACAATATCAAAACCAACAAAATACCAATTCCTCCATTCTCCATCAGCAATTGGGTTCGTTGGGCAATCGTAATGGAAGCGTCTCGATTGACATTCAACTGAATATTGTCGTTTTGAGCATTGAAGTTTTCGATGTATTCGTTCACTTGTGCGGCTGCAAAAACAAGGTCTTCATTGTTGGTTGTCGATATTCGGATTTGAATGGCGGTATTGCCATTGTGGTACAAACGGTCGGGGCTTTCCGACCATTTATCACGAGTCGTAGCGATGTCTTTTAGGTAAATGCGCCTGCCCGATGGGTCAGAACGAACCACGATATAATCCAATTCATCGCCATAATAAGAACGGTGATTGGCACGAATCAAATACTCCTCCGTTTCGGTTTTGATGTTACCACCTGTCGTCAAAATATTGGCATTGGCTACGGCTCTCGCCACTTCTTCAAAGGTCAGATTGTAAGCTCGCAAATCGTTTTCTCTCACCGAAATCTCGATTTCCTCCTCTGGGAAACCTGTCACCTCCAACTGCGAAACACCATCTTTTGCTCGTAGGTCTGCTTCAATGGTGCGGGTAATTTGTTTGAGGGTTTTAAGCGGAATATTTTTGCCGCTGACCGTA
>JBMYXW010000838.1:0-1872 GCA_049608825.1 Chitinophagales bacterium | reverse complement strand
GAAATATCGTACTATTATTGTGTTATCTATCGTCTATTGTTTGGGACATTTGGCATTGGCATTGGATGAAACCCGATTGGGATTGAGTTTAGGTTTGACTATGATTGCGATTGGTGCAGGAGGTATAAAACCCTGTGTGTCAGCACACGTTGGCGACCAGTTTGGTTCGGAGAATAAAGGCTTATTAGATGTTGTGTTCAAGTATTTTTACATTGCCATTAATGTAGGTTCGTTTCTGTCTATGCTCATTACTCCTTGGTTATTGAAAGAGTACGGCCCTCATGTTGCTTTCGGATTGCCAGGTATTTTGATGCTGATTGCTACGATTATTTTTTGGATGGGACGTGATGTTTTTATATCTGTAAAACCAGTTGGGGTAAAGGCTTATATCGCTGTAATTTTGAGTGACCAAGGCAAAAAAGCCATTGTTTCCTTAATTCCCATTTACATTTTCGTTGCCTTTTTCTTTTCGGTATTCGACCAAACAGGCTCGGCATTGGTGTTTCAAGCACAAGATATGAACAAGGTGGTGAATATATTTGGAATTCAATTTGAATTATTGGCTTCACAAGTACAAGCTGCCAATCCGTTTTTTGTTATTGGTTTGATTCCCATTTTCGCATTTTTTATCTATCCTTTGTTCAATAATACTTTTTTCAAACTCAAAGGATTGCACAAAATTACTTTGGGAATGTTGTTGTGTGCCATTGCTTTTGCGATTTGTGGATGGGTAGAAATACAGATTCAAGCGGGTAAAAGCCCTACTATCTTGATTCAAGTATTTGCTTATTTGATATTGACCGCAGCCGAAATTTTGGTTTCGATTACTGCCCTTGAAATGGCTTATACACAAGCTCCAAATGCTATGAAGTCGTTTATTATGAGTTTTTATTTGGTCGCCATTGCCTTTGGAAACTTTATCACAGCGATGGTAAATGCCTTCAATGAAAAAGCAGATGGAAGTCTATATTTGGAAGGAGCAGATTACTATTGGTTCTTTGTGTGGATTACTTTGGGTGCAACGGTTGTGCTGGGCATTATGTCGAAATATTACCGAGAATTGGAGTATGTGCAGACAGAAGATATGATTGAATAAAATAGCGAGATGATGGAATGGTGAAGTGGTTTTGGAGAACAAAACAATAATTGTCATTTCAAAAAAAATGCTCAATAGAGGTAGGTTTGAAGCTTACTTCTATTGAGCATTTTTTTTAGATTTCTTCTAATAACTTTAAGGCTTTTTGATAATGATATGCATCATCTCCTTCTGCAATAATTTCTTTTAGATGCTTTCGAGTATTTTGGGTTTTGTTCAGTTGGAGGTAGGAGAGAGCCAAGTACCAGTGTGTGGGTGATTTCCAATCACTTATTGTTGGAGTATTATCTTCTAATATTTCGTTGAAGTGTATGATTGCAGCTTTACCATCAGGTTTTTCAATTCCCAAATAGCTAACACCAAGATAGAAATGGTCAATGAAAGCATCTGTGTGACTGTTTTCATTTTCCAATAGGTCGTTTAACAAATAGATGGTTTCATCGTAATTTTTTTCTTTATACGCTTCTACACCTTCTTGCCAATTGAAAGAAGCAAAAACATTGTTGTTGAATTTTCTATCAACATCGCCCATTGGATGGGGAGTGAAATGACTTTGGAATATTTTTTCAGTACTGAAGTGAATTGGTAAAAGCATATACACAAAAGGGGCCATGGCCAATAGTGTGAAAAATACGATAATGAAAACAAGTGTATAAGCTTTTGAAGTTTCTACAATGGGATGACTATAGGTTCTGTATTGTTTGAATTCGTCTAACTTGCGATAAGTGTTCTGTCTTTTTGTAGGCTGTTGGATTGTGCCTGTTTGAGTTTTGTTG
>JBMYXW010000837.1:0-1873 GCA_049608825.1 Chitinophagales bacterium | reverse complement strand
AAAAAATCTAAGGCAAGTAAGGAGAATTTTATTTTGGAAAAACATCCTTCAAGTACTTTGGATCTCAAGATACCTTCATCTAATAATGAAAACTTTGGAAAGCCACAAATAATAAGAGAGTCATAAAAATTAAAAATCCCCTAAGCAAACAATCGTTACTTAGGGGATTTTATTTTATCGAAAAATCAAGTTAACTGTTCTATCCTATTTCTTGATATACAGTTTTTCGTAGTGAACGTCTCCATTCTCCATCGCAAATTGAAGGATGTAAACGCCTGTTGGTAAGTCAGTGGCATCAATTGGCATTTGATACAAAGTATTTTCTGTTACCGTTCCATTGAATACTTCTGCTACCAAACGGCCTGCAACGTTGTATATATTGGCAGTAATGTTGGCATTTTCTGTCAATAGGAATTCCATTGTAGTTTGGTGGGTGAATGGATTCGGGAATACTTTCCATGTACTCAATAAGTCGGCATCAAAGCTTGTTTTTTGAGTATCTCTACATCCTCTTCGTCCTCCTCGTCCATTGACCTTTCCTACTTTTTTCTCACCAAGAGTGGTTGTTCCTGCACAGTCTGTAATGGTTATATGGTAATTGCCATGTGCCAAATCTTCTAACAAGAATTCACTTGTTCCATTTGTAGGAGGGGAAGCGAAAGTTCCTGTTTCTGAGTAGCCATTTGTTGAAGTAGCACTGTATGTATAATCATCACAACTGTTGTCTCCTCCAGATATCGTTGCTGTGAATGTACCATCTTCATTGTAAAAACCTCCAGAACAAGTAACAGGTGTTGTTACCATTTCGTCAATTTGTGGAAGTAGATTGTTTGGAAGACCATCACTTGTAAAGGTCACGCTACTGTCCGTACAACCGTTGTCGTCTGTAAACACCAAGATCCAATCTGAATCATCTCCATATTCCACTCGGTACTTCAAACAGCCTGCATTAGGAGAAGAAAAAGGCCCTGTTACACTTGCAAAAACACTGGAAGGAGTAGAAGAAAAATCTACTTCATAAGGTTGTTCACCTCCACAAATCTCTACGATGTAGATATTATTCCCAGCAGCATTGTCTTCATTTGCTTGCCCTGATCCTTCAAGAGTTGGTTCAAAGAACTCAGGCATTGTAATCTCAGAACATACATAGTCGTAACAGCCCTCTGTAATAGTTCCTACTTCATCCAGGCTATTCACTGTATCTACAAAAGGAGTTGGGTCTGGCGCACAATCACGCAATTCTATGTATGCACAAATTTGGTAGTCACCAGGAGCTGCTGAGAAGATACCCGAATCATTGCTGTCCACAAAGGTAGTTACACCAAGGTTATCTACTTCAAATAAGACATACAACAAATCGTATCCATCCAAAGTCTGAACATTATCAACCGTTGTAGTAATTTCTCCACCAGAACACAAAGTTTCTTCATTGTGGGTCAATCCAGAAACAAAAGCATCACATACATCTATTACCTCCGTAGTGGCAGTTCCAGAACAACCGCTTCCTGTTGTGACTGTTACGGTATAAATACCGCTTGTACTTACCTCAACAACTTGTGTAGCTTGACCAGAAGACCATTCATACATATCATTGTTGGTGTAAGAACCTGCATCCAAGATAGCTCCATTGTCTATGCACTCATCGAAAGTACTGAGAATAGCAACAGTAATGTCGTTGTTTTCCGTCACGCTTACACTTGCAGTTCCCATACAACCATTGCTTGTTACAGTCACCGTATAATCGCCTTCGGTTGCCGAAATGGTTTGCGTCATTTCACCACTTGACCATACATATCCATCATACATTCCTGCATCCAAGATAGTGTTGCTATTTCCACAATACTCCAAATCACCTGCAATTGTTGGCATTGGA
>JBMYXW010000836.1:0-1875 GCA_049608825.1 Chitinophagales bacterium | reverse complement strand
ATTATGGAGCGAATACTACGTTTACAACCTTAACCAGTTTGTCTTTGCTCAACGTGGGGTACATAGACCCTGTAGATGCGGCAGAACCAGAAGCCTCTTCACCTTTGGCGGTTTACAAACGCCCCACAAATGCTTATGGAGCTACTTGGGGAACCTCTTTAGCCAATGCCAATACGGCAACAAGTGGTTATAATGGAAGTCTTTTGTTTGATAATTCGGCAGGAATTACGAGTTTCAGTCAGGTTGTTTTTGCAAATGCAGTGGTCGGATTACCTGTTGAATTGCTTGATTTTGAAGCAGCTCGTCAGAATGCGGATGAAGTCTTGTTGACTTGGGCAACAGCATCTGAAACGAATAACCAAGGCTTTCAGATAGAACGAATGTTAGAGGGGGAGACTGCTTTTAGAGAAATAGCTTGGGTGGATGGAAAAATAAACTCAGTAATTACCAATTATTATCAATATACAGATGAAAATAGTACACTTGAAACAAGTTATTACCGCTTAAAGCAGGTTGATTTTGATGGAACAGCAACTTATTCGGACATTCGTGCCGTTGAAGGGCAATCTAGTGGAAAGTATATTGACTGGAATCTTTATCCTAATCCAGTTGAGGCGGAACTTCATGTTAACTTCAAACAATTGCCAAAGCAAGTGACGGATGTCACCTTGTCTATTTTTAGTGTGGATGGGAAGCGTTTGTATCAATATAAAACAGCGATTGTCTCCAATCAAACTATTCTATTGGATGCTGTCAAAGATTTAGAAGCAGGAACGTATTTGTTATCAATAGAGACCAATGAGGAAGAAATTCTTTCGCAGAAGTTTGTAAAAGACTAAAATTTTCTAAAGATTATATTGGTGAGAATGGTGCAGAAATTAAACCTATGCACCATTCTATTTTATTATAAGCTCAATGCTGATAAGCCACTAATCCATCAATTCATAAAACTGCTTTTTGCCTTTTGGAGTGAGATAAGGATACAGGTTTTGAAATACAATGTGATTGTATTGTGTGACCAAATCCTCCTTCAAATCTTGTTGAGTAATTGCAGAAGAAAGCCAAAAATCGCCCAATATATTAGAACGTAAATAAAGATTATCAAACTCCCCTTCAAACTCTTCTGAACGCATTATGCCTTCGTGTATCCACAATTCAAACATCCCTAAAAACTGCTGCTTTCGCAAGCTACTCAAGGTTTTGTAATGTTGAGAGATGCTTTGATTTTCTCGCATAATCTGAACAAAATCCAACATGAAAAAACGATAATCATAAAAATGCTGCATCATTTTTTTAGAAGTTTGAAAAGAACTGCTTAAGGTCGGTAAACTCATTCCTGCTTGGTGTACAACCTCGTCCATCAGAGCAACCAATTGGTAATACAAGGCTTCCAAAATATCTTCTCGTTTTTTGAAATGGTAACACAAATTCCCCTGACTAATGCCCATCTTTTTAGCAATGTTTCTTAGTGTTACTTTTGCTAAGCCAAACTCGTTAAACAGTTTTAGGGCGGTCGTTAATATCTTCGATTTGGTGTTTTTACTGGTAGTATTTGATTTCACTTAATTTATTTTTAGTACACTTGACCTAAAATGAATATTTTTTAGTATCTTTGACCTAAAGTTATAAAAAAAATGAAATTATGATAGTATTTAGCAGCTTGAATTTGATGATTTTTATTCTAATTAGTCTAATCCATATTTATTGGGCTTTTGGAGGAAAGTGGGGAGTAGAAGGAGTAATACCAAAACTGGAAAATAGAACAGATACATTAAAGCCCCCTCCATTGGCAACTTTGGTGGTTGCAGCAGGCATTTTCGCCTTTGCTTTAGTTCATGCTGAGGCTTTGAAACTTGTTTCTTTTATAACAGCCGA
>JBMYXW010000835.1:0-1881 GCA_049608825.1 Chitinophagales bacterium | reverse complement strand
AATGAACAGGTTTCAGGTTTTCTTTTTCATTAGCCTTCTTTTCAAACGGCTCAATGATTGTGGGGTAATTCCCAAAAAACTCGCCAATTGATGTTGTGGAACTCTTTGAATCAAATCTGGTCTATTCTCCAATAAATTTTCATATCGTTGGGCAGGGGAAGAAGTCTTGAAATCGTCAAATGAGGCTTGATTTTTCACCAACAGTTCTTCGGAAAGGATGCGACACAGGGTTTCAAATCTTGGGAACTTAGCGAATACATTCGCCTCCATATCGGGAGTAGAAACGGAGAGTATCGAATCTTCTACACACGAAAGATAATAGGATGATGGTTTGTTATTCGATACGCATTCAGGTGTTTCACCTTGCAATTCGGTATAAAAATTAGTCGTTTTTTCTTCCCCATCAATTATATAAAATTTCCTCATACATCCTTTTAGTACAAAAAAACCTTCTTTTGATTTTTTTCCTTCTGCTAGAAGTATTGTTCCTTTCTTAACTTGCCTAAAGATATCCAAATCTATGATGGTTTTCTTTTCTTCATCAGTCAAAATCATATATTTAGAAATATAGTCAAAAAGTGCATTTTCCATACTTAACTTATTTCATTCATTACCAAATTATACTATACACATTCTCATCATTAATGGCTGAAAGAGGGAATAAACCAGTCTCTAAAACCATTGTTTTTTCTTTTTCACCATTTAGATTTGTAATTCTTTTTTGTGTGAGAAAATTAGAGCTAATAGGGCCTGATCCTTCAAGTGCTGCACTTCCATAATTCATTACTTCTGAACCAATTAACATGAATTGTCCTTTGTCATTTTCGTACCTAAACTTCAATTCATAATGATGCCTCATAGATTGGTGGAAAGCACTGATTACTTTTTTATTTATTTTGATTTGAGGTTTTGATAAGTTATTGTAAATGAATGCTGAAGTAAGATTTCCACTCATTGAATGTACAACATATTCTCCATTATCAGCACCTGTTAAAACAGCAATTCTAACACCTTCCGCTTTTTCAATCGAATTACTTGCTTTGGCTATCAATACAACCGCATCCTCCAATTCGTCATTGTTTAAGTTCCCCATTGCTATATTTATGCCTTTATCGGTTGGTACAATTTTGTATCCATTTGGCAGAAATTCTTCAATGGGTGCAACATTGTTTTTGGTTAATTCTTGACTGGATTTTTGGTTTTTGTGAATCGGTTTTTCTTTGGTTTTCACCGTTTTATTTTCTTTTCCCAATACCTTTTGTTTATTATTGGAATTGCAGGATGAGAGTATCAGTAGAGAAATTAAAAAGAGCAGTTTGGTGTAGTTCATGTTTTTTATTCAATGATAAAGAACAGTTTCTGGTTCTCTGACAAAATTTGTAAAAAGAGATTTTGGATGTTTATATTTTAAAGAAGCTTGCATTCATGACTTGAATACAAGAATTAAATCTCTTAATCTTAGAGTTATTATTATGCTACTGCAAAACCTGAATAAGGGCGCATTTTAGGGTAT
Source organism: Chitinophagales bacterium (assembly GCA_049608825.1). GTDB lineage: Bacteria > Bacteroidota > Bacteroidia > Chitinophagales > UBA2359 > JAUHXA01. The sequence continues at coordinate 368 of JBMYXW010000835.1, read as the reverse complement.
CTGAAACCCAGAACAATATCCTGTTTTTCTATGCCCATTTCCATAAGTTCGTCCACAACATCCCTATCTGTTATATTTCTCTGAAACCATACTTTGCCATCTTTTATATCAAAATGTAGGACAACTGTAAAAAAGTAAGTTTCGCCTTGCCAACCCAGTTGTAAGAGTTGGAAGTGATTGTTTACTTTGTCTATAATGGCATAACTCTCAATATCGGGGAGATTTGCAGGTTTTATTTTTGAGTATTTATTGAGGTATGTCTCTAAAATATCTTGATATTTATTTAATCTATCCATTCCACTATTTTTTCGGTAAAAGGATTGTAAACAATAATTTTTGCTCCAATACGCTGAATTGCTTTTTGTATA
>JBMYXW010000834.1:1647-1891 GCA_049608825.1 Chitinophagales bacterium | reverse complement strand
CCGATGCAACTCCTAAAATCACTGCTTTTTTTGCAGACTATCAACCCAGTGGCTTCACTGTCAAGCACGAAGGTACTGCTCCAAATGGTTCGCAATACGTAATTGGAAATCTCACCACTTCAAAAGGAGATTACCGAGCCTATATTGTCGTCAATGGTGATATTATTCAAGAATTGACGGTAGAAAACTGGTAAGATAAGCAAGAAGACAGATTAAAGAAATAATTCAAAACGTCTTTACTTTG
>JBMYXW010000834.1:0-1637 GCA_049608825.1 Chitinophagales bacterium | reverse complement strand
GTAAAGACAAGCCATAGTTTTGTGAATAGTTTTGGTTGACCCTTAGAGCGAACAGTTCTAAGGGTTTTTTGTTTCTATTTTTCGATAATGTAACTTTGCGAAAAATCAGCCTTTTGAAGATGCGAACTTCAAAAGGCTCTCTTGCATCTTATCTCTTTTACCTTACGTCTAATTAAGAAATATGAACCAGAAAATCGGAGTTTTATTGGTCAATTTGGGAACACCTGACAGCCCTAAAACCAGCGATGTACGAAAATATTTGAACGAATTTTTGACCGATGGTAGGGTCATTGATGTTCCGTGGCTGAAACGACAAGTGTTGGTAAGAGGCATCATTACTCCTTTTCGAGCCAATAATTCTGCCAAATCCTACAAAGAAATTTGGGATGAAAAAGGTTCTCCTTTGAAGTATATCAGCGAAGAACTGACCGAAAAAGTACAGGAATCCTTCGACAATATGGCACACAGAGCTTCAGAAGGCGGCAATGAATACTATGTAGAATTGGCGATGCGCTATCAATCTCCCAATATCGAATCTGCTTTGATGAAGCTCCGCAAAAAGAATGTCCAACGATACATTATTTTCCCTCTTTTCCCCCAATATGCTTCTGCCTCAACAGGTTCTGCTCATCAACGGGTCATGGAAATTGTCAGTAAATGGCAAGTGATTCCCAGCATTAACTTCATTAATAGCTACTATGACCACCCTGCTTTCATCAAGGCTTTTGCTGAAATTGGCAAGACTCACAATCCCGAAAACTACGACCATGTTCTATTCAGTTTTCACGGTTTGCCGCAACGACAGATGAAAAAAGCAAACGATTATGGTCATTGCCTAAGCAATGCTGTCAAACCATCTCTGAAAAAAACCAGTTTTGTTACTCTGCTCAGTGTCATGCAACGGCTCAATCATTGGCGAAAGAATTGAACATTTCGGAAGACAATTATACCATTACTTATCAATCCAGGTTGGGCAAAGACCCGTGGATGCAGCCTTATACAGACAAGGTATTGGAGGAATTGGCACACAAAGGCATCAAAAAGGTACTGGTTTTTTGCCCTGCTTTTGTGGCAGATTGTTTGGAGACCATTTTTGAAATTGGCGTGGAATACCAAGAGGAATTTGAAGAGGCTGGTGGCGAAAAAGTAGCTTTGGTAGAAAGTTTAAATACCCATCCACTTTGGGTAGAAGCGGTGAAAGAGATGATTTTGGAGAATTGAATTTGTTGAAAAAAGGAACCACATCTATATTTTGGATGCTTCAACTATCAAAATGCACATCAATGGAGGAGGAGATGTTACGCCTTTTTTGAAGGAAGAACTGGAGGATTAGTCTATTTGGTTTAGATTGGTTTTTTCTTGAATTTCTATTAGGACTTCTTCGGTTATTGTATTGATGATTCGATTGATTTCTTCTTTGGAGAGTTGTTGGCTGTATGATTTTTTAATATCTGAAAAAGGTCTGTTTGCTATGGCATACTTATAGGTCGAAAAATCAATTCTAAGTTGTTTTCCGGTTCTATTCTGGCGACCTTGAAATAATACTCTTGACTCAGAAAAGGGTAATCTAGACTGTTCGATTCACTTAAAGAAACCTTTTGTGCGTGATCTCCGCCGTATGCGATCACAAAACTGTT
>JBMYXW010000833.1:0-1892 GCA_049608825.1 Chitinophagales bacterium | reverse complement strand
GTTGGCTCAAAAGGAGGTGTCTCCCACAAATCCAATGGATCTGGTGGCTGAACATCGTAGTGTCCATAAACAAGAATGGTTGGTAAAGATTCATCTATTATTTTTTCACCATAAGCTATCGGATAACCTTTGGTCTCAAAAATTTCCACATTTTCTGCACCCGCTTCCTTCAATTTTTCGGCAATGAAATCACCTGCTTGGTGAACGGCATCTTTGTAGCTTTTGTCGGTGCTGACGGATGGAATACGCAATAAATCAAATAGTTCGTCTAAGAATCGCTGTCTGTTGGCTTCAATGTATTGAGATTGTTGCATTTGTTTCTGTTGGATTTCTTGTTGTTTAGGAAAAATCTTGTTTATTTGTAGAGTAAATTGCAGTGCTGCAAAATTTGTTCCACGAATTGGGCTTTGTAGAAGTGCAAATATAAGGTTTAGTGATGAATGAAAAATTGAAATAAGAATTAAAATGAAAAACTACTCGTGAATCTGATAATTTATTGAAGCCAAAACCCCCCAAAAAATAAAATAACATGACCAGACGAATATGGAATTTATTTGTTTATGCTGCAACACTTTTTGCGGCTGTTGAACTGCCTTTGTGGTTGGTGCATGGTTATGAGGATTTTGAAATATTCCGAAGTTTTTCGATGGTTTTTGCTTTTATTTTTGCCATAGATGTGCTGCTGCAATTGCAGAATCCTGTGGACAAAAAGCTGTATAAAAAAGTGGACAAAAAAACACGTTTGCGGCGGTATTTGCGGCAATGGCTGGTAGTTGATGTTTTGTCGATTGTTCCTTTTGATTTGTTGTCAGACAGTTTTGCAGGGAGTCCATGGGCAGTGATTTTTATGGGATTGGCATTAACGAGGGTCTTGCGGGTATTTCATTTTGTGCCAGTTATGCAGCAATGGAGTCATGACCCCGATGTACCTCCTTTTTTATCCCGTATTCTCATTTCCCTATTTTGGTTGGTGATTGCAGCGCATTGGATAGCTTGCGGTTGGATTGGTATGGGCGCAACGAGTCCCGATTTGCCACATTTGGACAACTATGTTCGAGCCTTATATTGGTGCATTACCACACTTACTACGATTGGTTATGGCGACATCACACCGACTACCAATGGTCAGATGTTGTACACGATTTTGGTACAATTGATTGGGGCGGGAGTGTATGGATATATCATCGGGAATTTGGCGAGTTTGCTGACGAATGTGGATGTGGCACGGGCGCAACACGAAGAAAAATTGGAGCAGGTTCATGCGTTTATGCGGTATCGAAATGTTCCGACACATTTGAAGGAACGAGTGAATGACTATTACGATTATCTTTGGTCGCAGCGCAGGGGAACGGATGAATCGGAGATTTTGGAGGAATTGCCACGAAGTCTTCGCATACAAATTGCGCTACATCTCAACAAGGAATTGATTGAGCAAGTACCGATTTTTAAGGATGCAAGCGATGACTTGATTCGTTATGTGGCAACTCACCTCAAACCTGCTATTTTTCTGCCGAATGATTATATTGTTTGTGAAGGTGAGTTTGGAGAGGAAATGTATTTTATCGGCAAAGGAGCAGTCGAAGTCGTCTCGAAAGATGGCAAACAGATCTATGCTACGCTGCAAAGTGGGCATTATTTTGGTGAAATTTCCTTGTTGGAAGGAACGCCGAGAACGGCAAGTGTAAGGGCGATTGAATACTGTGATTTGTATTATTTGGATAAGGAAACTTTTGAAGATACTTTACAGCGATTTCCAAAATTTGCGGAACATATCGGTCGGATTGCAGCAGAGAGGAAAGAACGGTATTGAAGTGAAAATCTACTGCAAAACCAAAAGAGACATCAAAGCTATTGCCATATTAGAATGTTTCGGTGTGAAGCATAGACTGCAA
>JBMYXW010000832.1:0-1897 GCA_049608825.1 Chitinophagales bacterium | reverse complement strand
ACCTTTACGACAACCATGCTCATTTCTGTACAAGTACATTATATTCTTAGTTAGAGTTTTATTTTATAATTCATGTCTTTGCCTAAGAACTGAAAATTAAGTACTTGTCTTTTAGAAAGAAAAACTTCAAAAGCCTAAATACATCTTTTTTTAAAAAAATCATTTTCTTACTTATTCACCAATTCGGGATTGCCCATCAAACCCATTTGATAGTTCTGCATACATTGTCGAATCTGCTGCTCGGTGTTCATTACAAAAGGCCCATAAGAATACACGACTTCGTCCAAAGGTTGACCGCCCAAAACCATAAACTCTGCTCCTTCTTTTGAAAAAAGATTCAGATGGCTTTCTCCTCTTTCGTACAATGCCACCTGGTTTTTCTTCAATGCTTTCTTGATGAATTTACGTCTTTCCATTTTTGTGTTGGATTTTTTTGTTTAACAGTAGAAATGAAAGGTTGGTTTTGAATTGTCAAAACCAACCTTATATGTTCGGTGATGAGATTTTGAGTTACCCTCTGTCGTATTGTTTATTTATGTGCAGGAGTGATGAGTCCAGAGCTTTCTGCGGTATCTGAATCAGTCATGCGGTCTTTGAGTTCTTTTAGTGTTTTGTTGGCATCGTCAATCACTTCTTGTCGAGACATTCCCTTGCTGATGTTTTCGAGCATATTAGATAGGTAGTCAGTAAATCCTGTTATCGGCAATGGTACACACTTATCTGGAGTAGATGTTCCCCAAGCTTTGCCTCCTTTTCCTGCCAGTGCCTTAGCTGCATTTGAGCTGTAACATCGGAACAAAATAATCGTTTTGTCTTTAACAATAGCACTAGGTAATGTAGAAACATCTAAGGGTTTATCATCAGAATTCATGCCTGCCAATAAAGATCCGTGGTTACCTTGTGCATGACCCATAAATAAGATTATATCATTTTCCCCAAAAGCTTGTTTGAATTGGATAGAACGAGGGTAAAAGGAGTAGAGGTAATCTACTTTTGGCATTTTGACTAAAATTCTGACTATTTCACCACTTTTTACTTTTTCAAGTAAGACGGAAGTTTGGGCATCTACATTTATGGGGCGATTGGTATTTTCAGCTTTTAGGGTCACAGCCTTTTTTATAGCTTGCTTCAAAAACGGCCCCGACCAAGAGCGCAATTCTGGGTTTTCCTCATCTGATTTGACAAGTCCTTTTCCCACCAAAATAGCAATGCGAACCAGCTTTCGTTTGGGTGGTTGATTTGCTTGATTTCGCCCTCGCCCTCTACTTTTTCTCTCATTTGCATTTCTTGGAGTAGGTTTGTTTTGGTTATTAACTTCCTCATCTTTATTCTTTTGTTCTGCCTTTTTCTTAGTGTCTTGTGCCTTTTTTTGCATGTCTTCCTTTAGTCTTTTAAACTGTTGAGCTTGTTCATTTTTATTGCGGTCGTTCTGACAATGACTAAATAGGATGCCATACAATACAGAGGCTCTTTCAAAGGCCTTTGCAGCTTTAGCAGGATCAGAATTTTTCATATTTTCTCCTGCTCTTCGATATTGGTCGGCTGCTTTCTGTTTGTTTTCACGAGCTTTTTGAGCGTTTCTTTCATCGCCATATTTTTTTTGTGCTTTGTCAAACTCTTGTGCAGATTTGAGTTGAGATGGGCCTGCTTGTTCTCCACCTTCTTTTTTCTCTATGTCATCGCTTAGGTTTTTCCAGTATTCTCCAACTTCCTCTGTTTGAGGTGCTGTAAGTTCTTTATCCTCTGGATAGGGCTGTGGTGGATGTTGGGCAAAAGTTGAAGAAGATAGGAGTAAGAAACTCCCCATTATAACACAAAACAATAGGCGGAATTTGCTTGCTTGGCGCAGTAAAGAAGGTAACTGAAGTTGATACATGATTCAAGGTTTTAATAAAAA
>JBMYXW010000831.1:0-1903 GCA_049608825.1 Chitinophagales bacterium | reverse complement strand
GATGAAAAGGTGACATCTCCAAAAGAATGAAGAAGGTGTAATCTTTTTATCGGGTTGGGTGTCGGTTTTGAGATGACACCTTTTTCGTTTCACTCCAAAGATTTCACCTCAAAACCTTGATAAATTCATGAAATTCTTTCAAAATATTCCCATATATATCCTATCCTTATTTTTTGCCTACGGCTGCTTGTTTTGGGTTAATATTTCAGCCCAAGAAACTGCTCATGATTCATTCGATAAATACCACTTGATAGAAAATGACACTTCTACTACTACCCTTCAAAGCACCGATAGCATTGAAGTGATTGCCAGTAACTTGTACCATCGGAGTAAATTCGGGCATCTGTTTTTTGGTAAACACTATCGAAAAGAATGGGAAACGCCGATTAAGGTGGCTTGTTTGGATATTACCACTGCAAAAGGTGGCTTGACTCCGATCAAACAAGGAGGCGGGATGCAAACAAAATCTCTGCGATTTATGGGAAAAGACAGTGTTCAATATACCTTTCGGTCGATAGACAAGGATATTGGAGGTGCATTGAAGCCTTTTCTTCAAGATTCCTTTGTAGAAAATTTTCTTCAAGATGGCATTTCTTCTGCTCATCCTTATGGCTTCTTGGCGATTCCTCGACTGGCAGAAGCAGTGGGAATTTACCACACACATCCTGTAGTTTATTATCTACCTTCTACCGATTATTTAGAAGAATACAAAGAGACATTTGGAGGTATGCTGGGTATGTTGGAGATTCGTCCTGATGAAGATTTGTCTGCTTACCCTCGATTTGGACGCTCCAAAAATGTGGTCAGTACCAATACTGTGTTTGAGCATTTACACAGAGACCAAGATCACGAAGTGGATAGATGGATGTATGCAAGAGCCAGATTGTTGGATATGATCATAGGTGACTGGGATAGGCATCAAGACCAATGGCGGTGGGCAGAGTTTGAAAAGAAAGACCGAGGTTCTATTTTTCGCCCTGTGCCGAGAGATAGAGATCAGGCTTTTGTTCAGTTTGAGGGAGTTTTGCCTTGGCTGACGACTCGCAAATGGGCCATGCGAAAGATGAATCATTTTGGGGATAAAATACACGATGTGAGGGGAATGACCATGCAGGCAGACGATATGGATCCGTGGTTTCTGAACCAACTGACCGTAGAAGATTGGAAAATGATTGCGGATTCTGTGAAGCAAGAATTGACCGATGAAGTTATTGAAGCTGCGGTGAGGGCATTCCCCAAAGAAATTTTTGCCATTTCGGGTCAAGAAATCATCACCAAACTGAAAGGAAGAAGATACGGTTTGGTGGATTATGCCACAGAATTTGCTTTGATTATGGCAAAACAAGCGACAATTATGGGCAGTGATGATCAAGAATGGTTTGTAATCGAACGCTTAAACGAAAATCAAACTTCTGTAAAAATCTATAAAATGGACGGTGACGGGAAAAAAGGAGCAAAACTGTATGAAAGAATTTTCAATGCAAAGGAGACCAAAGAAATCCATCTGTATGGCTTAGATGGAGACGATTGTTTTGAAGTGAAAGGAGAAGTAAACAAAGGAATTAACCTCTTTTTGCAGGGAGGAAAAGGAAAAGATGTTCTTGACGACCAATCCCTTGTACGCTCAGACAAAAAGAATAGGCTAATGTATTTTGAAAATGATAAAAAATGAATTAAAATACTTTCTAATTTTGGCATGGTTATAGCAGATTTACTTTATAATTAGTTGGACAAAATAGTTTTAGAGAGTTCATCATTATAAAATACATTACTATGAATGTATTGGATTATGATTTCTCACTTCTCTTTTCTGTCCTCTATATCACTCATTTTATAATTAAGACGCTCTAGCTCTGGCAACTATTTTTTCATATTGCAGTAGCTTGGACTTTAGTCCGAGTAG
>JBMYXW010000830.1:0-1908 GCA_049608825.1 Chitinophagales bacterium | reverse complement strand
GCTTTAGAGCTTTTAAAAGACAATAATCTATATCATAAAGTAGAAGAAGTTTATAATAAATGTAAAGCTCAAGTAGATTTAAAAGATAAAGATGTACAAAACTTTGTCAAAGAAATCTATGAACCTTTCAGCAAAGAAAAAACGACCGAACAGGCTGCAAGGTGTATGGACTGTGGAGTGCCTTTTTGCCACAATGGTTGCCCATTGGGAAATATCATTCCCGAATTCAACGATGCTGTTTATCAAAACGACTGGGGGTATGCTTTTGAAATTTTGAATAGCACCAATAACTTTCCAGAATTTACAGGACGAATTTGCCCTGCTCCTTGCGAAGCATCTTGTGTTTTGGGCATCAATGCGCTGCCTGTCACGATTGAACACATCGAAAAGTCGATTGCTGAATACGCTTTTGAAAACAATTTGGTAAAGCCTAATAAACCTATTTCTCAAACAGGTAAAAAAGTCGCTGTTGTTGGTTCTGGTCCCGCAGGTTTAGCGGCAGCAGCACAATTGAACAAGGCTGGGCATAAAGTAACTGTTTTGGAGAGAGCCGATAGAATTGGAGGCTTACTACGGTATGGAATTCCTGACTTCAAATTGGAAAAACAAATCATTGACCGCCGATTGGAAATTATGAAACAAGAAGGCATTACTTTCCAAACCAATGCGAATGTGGGGGTGAATGTATCGGTCAAAGATTTGATAAATGAAAATGATTCAATTGTGCTTTGTGGTGGTTCAACAATACCGAGAGGTTTACCCATTCGAGGTCGTGAATTGAAGGGCGTACACTTTGCAATGGATTTTTTGACCCAACAAAATCAGAGAGTTGCAGGTGATACTGCTTTTGAGATTCCTGAAATTTGGGCTACCGATAAAAATGTGGTCGTGATTGGTGGTGGTGATACAGGTTCGGATTGTGTCGGAACATCAAACCGTCATGGTGCTAAAAGTATTACCCAAATCGAGCTTTTGACAAAGCCTCCTGTCAATCGACAACAGGAAGATATGTGGCCGAATTGGCCGATGACTTTACGCACTTCTTCTTCGCACGAAGAAGGGGCTGAACGTCATTGGGCGATTTTGACCAAAGAATTTGTGGGAGATAAAGACGGTAATTTGAAGGGGTTGAAGTTGGTCAACATCGAATGGCAGACGGTTAAAGAAGGTGGTCGCCCGAATTTTCAAGAAATAGAAGGAACAGAACGAGTTATTCCTTGTGAGTTGGCATTGTTGTCTATTGGCTTTGTGCATCCGCAATGGGAAGGAATGTTGGAAGAATTGAGTGTGGACTTGGATGGACGAAAGAATGTTCAGGCTTCAGAAACGGGCGAGAATCGCTATCAAACAAATGTTCCCAAAGTTTTTGTAGCAGGGGATATGCGACGAGGGCAATCTTTGGTGGTTTGGGCGATTTCGGAAGGACGTGAAGCAGCAAAAGCGGTGGATGAGTTTTTGATGGGAAGTTCAAAATTGGAGGGGAAAGAGGATTCGTTTTTGGAGTTTCAACATTAGGTTTCAATAGTTAAGCCTAACTATTTGATTTCTTCAATCCCTTCTCCAATATAAACATCAAAATCATATCCAAAAGGTTTTTTGAGGAACCTGCTTGGTTGTCTGGAACGATATTATAGGGTCTTGCTACAAATCCCCCTCTCCTTTTGTTATCTTTATTCCAAACTTCAGACCATGAAACATTTCCTATTTTTCTCTTTTCTTTTTTTGTTTGTATTCACCCAAACGTTTGCACAGAACATCGGTATCGGCATTGAAGCACAAAAATATCCTGCGGGGCATATATTGGGCGGTAGAATCGATATTGGAGTAGGTGAGTACAACACCTTCAATATCAGAGTTGGTTACAACTTTGCGAGACATGAAGATTTTGGAGTTCATCAAGACGAAACG
>JBMYXW010000829.1:228-1925 GCA_049608825.1 Chitinophagales bacterium | reverse complement strand
CCAGATTAGGTAACAACAACCATACCTCACCGTATGTTTTTAGGCTGCGAGCTTCCTTGACTGCTGCTGCTCCCACACCACAATACAAATCAAGGTGAGCATCTCCTCTAATCGCACCACCCTTATCTTGCGGCAACAAAATACGCCATTCCGCTTTTTTGCGACCACGACGAGGGAGTTTAGCCAATAGTATCGAACCATAAGGAATGTATCGAGTATCGACTGCCACCGAATGTTTGGCCGTCAGTTCTACCCCCGCAGCTCCCGTTGGAGGTTTGGGTGATTTTTTGAAGAAGGTGTAGGAGGGATTGCGAAACAAGATGGGGCGAATGCTGTCTGGATTTTCTTTGAACCATTGCTTCACATTCTGCATATCAATGCCAACTGACGAAACGTATTTTTGCGATAAAATATAGGTTTGGACACCTCGATAAGGATGCCCGTTTTGACCCTCATACACCAACAATTGTTTGACGCTATCTTGGTATTCCATATAAGCAGAACCTTGCAGGTTCATAAAGTAATTGTCGAGCAAACTTTTGGTCCACGCCACTTCTAAGTCTCGCCCAATCAGCTTCATTTCACCATCAATTCCTTGTCGAGTCGGTAAATCTCCCTTCCAAACATTGGGAGTTGGTTTTCGGTAAATGGGATATTGAAATTCTTTACTCCATGTTCGGCTGGCTTCAATCACAGGCGTATAATAAGCAGTCGTTCTGACACGCCCATTTCCATTTTTACCCTTCAATTGATAGGTCTCAAATAAGTCACAAAAGGGGACAGAATCAGTACCTTCTTCTTTTGTCAGCCACTCTTGGAGTTGGTCAATTGCCTCTCGAAGCTGCAAATTGCTGCGTTCGATGCCATCAAAATTGTAGGCTTTTTTCTTGCTTTCTCTTCTCAGAATGCGTTTATGCTGCTTCAATGCTTTCTTCAATTCTTCTTGCGAGGCTTTGATGCCTCCCAAAACTTCACATTCGTTTTCTTCAAAAAGCACTTGTTTGAAAATGCCGCTTTCGCTGACAATCAATTCTTTTGAAGCCTTTTCTTCTTCAATGTTGAGAAGCGTGTCTTTTTGAAGGAATGTGATTTTGCAGCTATCTGCAATGGGAGAGGAGGAGAAACTATCTTTATCTTCAAAACAAGTATCTGCGGGTATATTGAAGGAAGACGAAGGCAAAAGCGATGCTTTGTTTATTTCGTTAGAAAAGACAGAACTTGTAGAAGATTGTTTGTAGTAGGAATAGTATTTTTGACACAGAACAATGCCTACTACAAACAATAGAATGATTGAGATACTAGATGTGGTGGATTTCATAAGACTGCAAAGATACAGAACGAATCAAAATTAAGCCACCTTGAAATCTCAAATTCAAAATTAAAACTTTCTATTCAAAAGTATGCGCCAATCTCACCATCGTTAATCGTCCTAATTGAGGTGCGCCAATAGATTCTTGGTGAACTTCATTAAGTACATTTTGGATGCTGACAGATAAGTAGGTGCCTTCACTGCGAGGGAAAGTATAGCCAATATTTAAATCAACTGTTTGAAAAGCAGGGATTTCTCCAATGTAAATTCCCGACTGCAATTGAAACGCTTCTTGCCAGCGAATCAATGAAATACTCAAGGAAAATAGTGCCATTTCTCAAGACACTATTAGAACAATCACACGGCATACCATATGTTAAATTCTACA
>JBMYXW010000829.1:0-218 GCA_049608825.1 Chitinophagales bacterium | reverse complement strand
ACTTCTCCTTTTTCTCCTTCAAACAAATCTTCACTCATGTAAGCATAATTGCCATTAACTGTCCATCTTTCATCTGCTCTATAGGTAAATCCAACTTCTGATCCCCAAAGAGAAATATCGCCAAAGTTGGTGTAAGAAAACACCATATTGGGACTGTTTTCTTCCAAAGGACTCACTGCACCAACAGGAATACTGGCAGCAGCAGTGGTCAAAAGAGT
>JBMYXW010000828.1:0-1930 GCA_049608825.1 Chitinophagales bacterium | reverse complement strand
AAAACAAGTATTTTGATAATTGGAGGAGGCTTAACAGGACTGACATTGGCTTATTGGGTTATTGAGCAGTTGTTTAACGCTATAAATAGTAGTTTGGGATTTGACCCGAACAGCCTGTAAATGAACGAAATAAATTTCATCCTACTTAAATGTAAACTCTCAGTTTATGAATATCAAACGAAAAATAGACCACATTGTATATGCGGTCAAAGATTTAGAAATTGCCTGTAATGAATTGGAAGAACTACTGGGTGTGCGACCTGTTTTTGGAGGTTACCACCGTACACAAGGCACTAAAAATGCGCTTTTGAATTTGGGGAACCAGTGTTATCTCGAATTGTTGGCGACTGATGAATCTAATACCGAAGTCAAACCACCAAGATGGATGGGAATTGACCTGATAGACCGCCCTCAAATCACCCGTTGGGCAATCAAATCTTCAAACCTCGAACAAGATAGTTTGTGTCTCAAAAACCACAATTCTGACTTGGGCAAAATCAATGTTGGGCAACGAAAAATGCAGGATGGAAATCTATTGAAGTGGAGAATGATTTTGCCGACTGCTCACCCAAAGATTGACATTTTGCCCTTTATGGTGGATTGGGAAGGTTCGAGTCATCATCCTACGGATAAGTTGTTGAAGGGCTGTCGATTGGTGGAGGTGAAGCTTTTTCATTTTAAAGGAGACGCAGAAGAAAAAATTTTGAAGGAGTTGGGCCTTGATTTGGAGGTGAAAGTAGGAGAGGAGGTGATGATTTCTATTTTGGTAAAGGGATTGAAGGGCATTGTTGAATTGTTCTAAAAAATTGAAAAATGAAACAAAAAAAACTCCTCTCTCAAAGACATCCCATTCTTTACTTCATCTCTGTATGGGAAAAGCGAATACGAAGACGAATAACTTGGTGGATAGACAACAAGAAATACACCAACACAATACAAAAAGAAAAGCTGCCTTTTCGGTCGAAAAAACACCAGTCCAAACTCTTGAAAAAATTGGGAGAGACGGATATGCAATTGCAGTACAACAAGGTGGACAATCTAAAAATCGTGGTCGAAAAAATCAATGGAATGCTGATTCGACCAGGTGAAACTTTCTCTTTTTGCAAGACTGTAGGCAGACCTACAAAGAAGAAGGGCTACAAAATGGGCATGGAATTGTCGTTTGGAAAACCAAGGGCAGGCATTGGCGGAGGGATTTGCCAGAGTACTAATTTGTTGTATTGGTTGGCTTTACACTCTCCACTCACCATCACCGAAAGACACCATCATAGCATTGATGCCTTTCCCGACAATGGACGTGTTTTGCCGTGGGCAAGTGGAGCAGCAGTATTTTACAATTACCTCGATTTTCAATTGACGAATAATACGAAGTGGACTTTCCAGATTAGGTTGTGGCTCACCGAAAAATTATTGGAGGGTGAAATTCGGGTGAGTGAGGAACTGGATTTTGCCTATCATGTTTTTGAAGAAAACCATCAATTCATTGAAAAAGAAGGCGTTTATTACCGCAGCAATGAGATTTGGAGGAAGAAAATTGCAAAATTTAGAAGTGGAGCTTTGTTGGAAAAAGAGTGTATTTCAAAAAATTTTGGCAAGGCAATGTATAAGCCTGTGAATTATAAAAAGACAAACTAAAACATAAGCCATTCACTTACAAAATGCTGCTTGAATTTGTGATTGAGTTTTGAATTTGAATTTGCCTTATCCTCTCCTCAACTGTTCCAAAATCGCCTTCGCCTGCTCATTCTCAGGCTGCAATTCCAATATCCTTTTCACCATTTTCTGCGCCTTCAATTCATTGCGTCGCAGTAAATACAAACCTGCCATGTTGAGCAGCAGAGGCACATAATCGGGACTCAATGCCAAAGCCTGTCCATAAAGCCGTTCTGCTTCCTTCAAATTTCCCAAATTGACATTTACAAAACCCAAA
>JBMYXW010000827.1:0-1930 GCA_049608825.1 Chitinophagales bacterium | reverse complement strand
TAAATAATTCAAAATAATAAGCTCCAAGGAAACGATACTTTCTAAGATAAGGATAGCTCCAACGGAGCGATGTATCGTAACAGGGGGTGATAACCCTATGAAAAATGAACAACAAAAAATACCAATTACCACGAGAAATATACGCTTCCGAAGAACATCAAATGTTGGCAGAAACGGTGAGAGCCTACTACAAAAGTGATGTAGAACCCCATCGAGAAAAATGGGAAAAACAAGGCTATTGCGACAAAGAAGCATGGCTCAAAGCGGGAGAATTGGGCTTGTTGGGTTTGACACTTGCGCCCGAATACGGTGGGTCAGGTTTGGACTTTTCCTTTTCGGCTTTGAACATCGAACTTTTGAGTCAATTGGGAATGGTCAGCCCTGCGATTTCGATGCACTCCGACATTGTGATTCCCTACATCGAAACCTATGGCAGCGAAGACCTTAAACAACGTTACTTGCCCAAAATGGCGGCAGGTGAATGTATTGGTTCTTTGGGTATGACCGAGCCAAGTACGGGCAGTGATGTCCAAGCGATTCGTACAACAGCAGTTGACAAAGGCGACCATTATTTATTGAATGGCAGCAAGACTTTCATCACGATTGGTTACAGTTCCGACTTCACGATAGTAGCCTGCAAAACCAATCCCAAAACACCACAAGAAGGCATCAGCCTACTGGTTGTGGATGCGAATTTAGAAGGATTTAGCAAAGGACAACCGTTTGAAAAATTGGGATTGAAGGGCAGCGATACTTGTGAGTTGTTTTTTGAAGATGTGAAAGTTCCCAAAGGAAATTTGTTGGGAGAAGAAGGCAAAGGTTTTGTCTATATGATGCAAGAGTTGCCCCGTGAACGCATGACCGTTGCGATACAATCCATTGGCGCAGTGCGAGGTGCATTGGAAATGACGGTGCAATATACCCAAGAACGAACCGCCTTCAAACAACCTATTTGTGCCTTCCAAAATACCCAATTCAAACTGGCAGAAGTTGCCATGCAATTGGAAGTACATACCGCTTTTGTGGACAGGTGCAATGACCTTTTGAGTAAACATCAATTGACCGCAGAATTGGCTTCAATGGCAAAATGTGCGGCTACGGATATGCAGAACAAAATGATTGATGAATGTTTGCAACTCTTTGGAGGTTATGGCTATATGTGGGAATATCCGATTGCGAGATATTGGGCAGATGCAAGGGTTTCGAGGATTTACGCAGGTACGAATGAGATTATGAAATTGATGATTGCAAGGTCGATTTTCTCCGATTATTTCCGAGAAATGAGGGCAATGATGAAGGCTCGTAAAGCGAAGAAAATGGCAGGAATGAAGGGGTAAATTTACTTCAGCTTCATCAATCAATAGCGAGGAGTTTAAAACCCCTCGTTATTGATGAATAGAACTCAAAAATACTATAAAATGAATCGGTTCACTAAAATACTTTTGGTACTCATTGGTTTATTAGGTCTTGTCTATTTAGGAGGACTTCAATACTTCAATTCTGGCGGACTCGAACCCGACAATACCGTTTGGCAATCCTACATCGGTCGAGACACAACCGTAGGGATTTTACCCGATGAATACGCCAATTATTATACCTATACTTTGGTGAGAACGAACAAAGATATGGGCTTCAAAATTCAAGGAAAATTTCCCGACACAAGGTATTTTAGCTTCAATGTCTATAGTTTGGAGGACTACGCAACACAAGGTTCTTTGGTAGATTACCAAATCGAAACCGATTCAGGAAAACCATTACATATAGTAACATTAAATGCAAATAGAAATGATGAATTAGAAATACATCGCCAAAAATGTGTGATTTTAATTAATAATGGTATTCATCCTGGAGAGAGCGATGGTATAGATGCCACAATGATGCTGTTTAGAGATTTAGCATTCAATAAAACTGAAGCTCCAAAAAACACCGT
>JBMYXW010000826.1:0-1931 GCA_049608825.1 Chitinophagales bacterium | reverse complement strand
GGCTGTTGTCAAAACAGACGAAAGTCTTCAATACTATTTTGAAAGAAAGACCGAAGAAGAAATATATGATTTCGCCACTGAAACAGCACTGCCTCCAACTTATAGTACAGTGATTGACACTTTTACCTATTTTGCAGATACCTTTAGAGAGTTTCGCTATACACTTGATTTGGCTTATTATGGTTTGGGTTTTATGGGAGAAAATGCTTCTACCTATCACCGTATTGTAGCCCTACAATCATCTAAACAAACTTACGAGATAACTAACCAAGTTTTGCCCAATCTAACAATTGTTTACGATGGATTAGAACAATACGATTGTGAAATTCAACAACTAACTGATGTAAGTTTTCAACATTCATTCAATCAATCAGTGGGGTTCAACAAAAAGGATTCACACTGTTTTGGAGCGTTTTCAGAAACACTCATTGGCTATCGAATTGGAAACGAAGAAAGTGGCGACATTGAACCTATCATTACCAACATCGAATCTCCAACCTACTTTGCATTACAAATTACACTCCACCCCAATCCAACAAATAACCGTTTTACCCTTCGACTCAAAAATCCCAAACAACAAACCAAAAACCTCCAATTGAAAATCACCGATATTCACGGTCGTACTTTGCAGCAATTGCCTCTGCTTCAAGCTTCCATTGAAGTCGATTTATCTGACCAGCCAAATGGCATTTATTTGGTGCAAATTTCGGATGGAAAAAATTGGTGGACAGAGAAGGTGGTGAAGTATTGAAGGTAAAGTACAGGGTACAAAACTCAAGACTACAAAAGTTTCAAAAACTTTTGTAGTCTAAATCTAAGCATCTTGTCGTGCGATAAGAAGTTATATCACATGGCAAATTTCAAAAATATAAATCGAAAAATCATTTTATCACTGAGTCGAACCTAATCCAAAAAACATCGTCTTATGACTTCTTTGAAATCTTTAACGACAGGGTCATCGCTGTCCCAGCCATAATCGTGAACGAGATTGAGATTGACATAGGTAAGTGCTTGAATATAACCTTCGCTCTGTCGAATATCATCTATTGCTGAATTGTAAGCATCACTATTTCCTTTAAACAATTGGTTGATAAAGGCAAATCGCTGATTGAAGCTCACATCCAATTTTCGACCAACAGTTCCACTGTGGCTGTGATTGCTACTTGAATTTCTTGCCAAAACATCGTTCAGTTCCAAAGCAACCGTTTCGTCTCCATCTGTTTCTATCTTCAAATCAATATGGTCTTGAGTAGCCTCTTGACTTTTTACGATGTCGTCCAAAATCTGCGTTCTGACAGAATTACCATCGTTTAAAATAGGCTGTACAGGTTCTTCAGCTTCCCTTAGTTCTGGCTCTGGTTCAAACCTATTTTCCTCTATAAAGCTTGGATTGATGATACTTGTAGCTCCTTCATCTATATTGTGGTGAAGGTGGTTTTTGTCAATAATAGTTGTAGCACCATCGTCTTCACCATTATCAGAATAAATTTCTTCTTTAGGAGGATTTGGTCCTGAATCTATAATTTTTGTCGATGATTTTTCGGTTTCTTGTAATCTCGCCAAGGTACGTTGCAGTTTTTCTGCAATAGGAAGATTTTCAGTATAGTTTTCAGATGGTTTTTCAAAAACAAGTGTTGAATCGTGGGATTCATTTTCGTCACTTTCACTTACAAAAAATTGTTTTCCTTCAAAGAAATCACTCCCAATATTCATCAAACTTGTAGCATCCTCATCTGTTATTTCTTCGTGTAAGTTGTTTTCTTCTACTTCTTTTTCCGCCTCTGCAAGCATTTCCATCATCGTTTCTTCTTTTGGCACACTTTCTATTGCCAAAATCTCCTCTTTTTCTTCAATAATTGGAGGTGGGCTGTATTCTTCAATAACGGGAGGAATATTTTCTTCGATGACTGGCGGAGCGACTTCCTCAATAA
>JBMYXW010000825.1:0-1947 GCA_049608825.1 Chitinophagales bacterium | reverse complement strand
AATGGCAACAACCTGCAATACTACCACCTACCTCCCGACTCCAAAACTCTCAAAAAATACGAGCGTCAATTGAAGCAACTCGACCGCCGAGACAATTCTCAATCTGTAATGACCAAAGACCGAAAATATGCCCGAATCAATGGCAATATGTTGGATTTGGGTTCAGAACCGATTGCAGAATTGAATTTACATATTGGAGAATGGATTGCAGAAAATACGGATTCAGATGTCGTGCAATTTCGACTGACGGGTAGTGGTGTAGTCTTGGACAAGAACCACGAATATTTGCGGCAAAGCTTGTTTACAGGTTTGGGGTTGGCATTTTTGGTGGTGAGTTTGTTGATGGCTGCACTGTTTCGGGATATACAAATGGTCTTGATTTCGCTGATTCCCAATATTTTTCCTTTGTTGATTGCAGGGGGCGTGATGGGTTATTTTGGCATCAGTTTGAAGGCTTCGACTTCGATTATTTTCACTTTGGCATTTGGTATCGCAGTCGATGATACTATTCACTTTTTGAGTAAACTAAAGCTTCAATTTGCCAAAGGTTTGGACTTGGATACGGCTATTCGCAACACACTTCAAGAAACAGGAAAGGCTTTGTGCATTACAACCTTTATTCTATTTTGTGGTTTTGGTTCGTTAATTGGGTCTGATTTTGCGGCTACTTTTTATATTGGTTTATTGTTGAGTATTACGCTTTTGAGTGCTTTGATTGCAGATTTGTTTTTGTTGCCTGTGGTGATTTATTGGTGGAAAAGGGAGCGTTGAAAGTGAGTGGGTTTGTTTAGAAACTGTTATCTTTACTTGGGTGTTAAAAGAATAGATATTTAATTGAATTGAAGAAAATGAAAAAATTACCTTTAGCCAAGTCAAGTTTCTCCAAAATTATTGAAGACGGATATATCTATGTTGATAGGACCAAGGAAATATACGAATTGATTAATTATAGTTCGTACGTTTTTTTGTCTCGACCCCGTAGGTTTGGTAAATCTTTGTTAGTAAGCACTTTAGATTCGTTGTTTCAAGGAAAGAAAGAACTGTTTAAAGGACTGTGGATTGAAGATAAAATAGAATGGAAAGAATATCCTGTTCTTCGCATCGATTTTGGGGATTTAAACTACGATTCTCTTGAAAAGTTTAAGCAGGAAATGGCAGATGTCTTAGATAGATTTGCAGAAAAGTATGATATAGTTTTGAAACCCTCTCATTATGTGAGTAAAATAAGAGAATTGATTTTAGATGTTTACGCCAAAACAGGGAAAGAAATCGTTGTCTTAATTGACGAATACGATGCTCCAATAGCTCGCCATATTACCGATTTAGAATTGGCTACTCAGTATCAAAATTCTTTGCGAGATTTTTACAGTATACTCAAAGCCCGAAATCACCAACTCAAATTTGTTTTTTTGACAGGTATTTCTAAGTTCGCCAAAATGTCAATTTTTTCGGTGATAAATTTGATGAAAGACGTGAGCTTATTGCCTCGCTTCAATAATGTTGTGGGTTTTACGGAAGGGGATTTGCAGCAATATTTCGGAGGATATATTTCGGAATTTGCTCAAAAACAGCAACTCAGCAATCAAGAGGTATTGGATGAAATGACACGCTGGTACGATGGGTATTCTTGGGATGGAGAAAACAAAATGTACAATCCCTATTCTATTGTGAATTTTTTGCAAGACCAAGAGTTTCAGAATTATTGGTTTGAAACAGGTACACCTACGATTTTGATTAAACTGATTAAAGAAAAGTACGCTAAAGAGACAGATAAAGTACCTACCGTAGAAGAATTTGAAAACAAAGAAGCTGTGGGTTTGAATCAGAGTTATGATTTAGAGCAGAAAATTCCTTTGGTCAAACTTCTGTTTGAATCAGGTTATTTGACTACTAAGCATATTTTGAAAACGGTTATTGGTAAACTTTATACGCTGACTTATCCGAATT
>JBMYXW010000824.1:0-1952 GCA_049608825.1 Chitinophagales bacterium | reverse complement strand
AAGGTGAGTCAATTGGTTGGGGCTGGTGAACGAGAAAGACTCTCTCCAAATTTGGGCACATTGACATCGAAGCTCTTGGAGTATGTCTTTAAGCTGGGTGCAAGTTTTATTTTGGGCTTGGGATTTTTATTGAAGGGACAGGCTGCAAAGGCTTATTATATCATTTTGGTGCGCTGGTATGTTTTGTGGGGCTTTTTCTTTTATAGGAATTAGTTTTTTTTTAGAAGTAAGAAGATAGAGGCAAGAAGCAAGACTGAAAATTTTGATTGACTAATGGAATAAGAAGCTACTCATTAGGCCCACATTGTACTAACTAAGAACTAAGTTTGCCTCTTTTACAACTACTCCATTTTTTGCAGGTTGCTCAATTGGGAGTGTGAAAAAGAAAGTACTTCCTTTGCCTATTGTAGATTCTACCCATATCTGACCGCTGTGTTGTTCTACGATTTTTTTGCAGGTAGCCAATCCAATTCCTGTACCTTCATACTGTTCTTTGGTATGTAAGCGTCGGAACATTTCAAATATTTTTTGTTGTGTTTGTAAAAGTTCGTTTTCTTGCTTCAATAGAACGATTTCTCGTTCTTTTTTGTACATTTCATAATTGATTTTGGCTTGGTTCATTTTTTAACTAAGCATTGGGTCAGTTTGTGAAGAAGTTGCGCTACAAGTTGGAGCATCGTGGAATTGATGTGATAGAATGAGAGGAAAGTTACACAAGTCGAGCCAGTTTTTTGGATGGAGACTGGATGCCTACTTATGAAAAGCTAAGTGAGTAAAAAAAGAAAAAGTGGAAGTTGTAGAAAACTGTTGTTTTGGTATTAAATTGTAATCTCACGAATTCAAGTGATTATAGTCTTTGATAATCGTATCCAAAAAAATACGTGGAGGCAAATTACTTTCTATACCCAATAGGCTTTTGACTTTATCAACCAATGCCAAAATTACTTGATTGTTGCCTGTGCTTTTGGCATCTTTCATGAGTTCTTTGATAAGTGATACATCCTTATCGTTGAGGTTTTGGGCTTGCCGAAAAGTCACCAGATAATCCTCGTCCGTAAATTCAAACAAAGTATCGGACAATTCTTTGCGAGACTTGAGACTGACTACTGCCGTACCCGCTGCCATGTCTCCCAATCGTTGTCCTTTGCCATTTATCACAATGACCAGCACTGCCAAGCCTCCAAAGGTCATGAATACATCAATCACCCGAAACAGCCAACGAATGAAATAACTCGCAAAAGATACAGCTGTTCCATTGATGTGAATCACCTTAATGTTCATCTGTCGCTTACCAATGCTTTGTCCATTCATAAACAATTCACAAAGAAAATGATACAACCAAACAGGAAATACAACCACCAAAATCATCGCCCAATCAGGTAGGATTGTCGAAATGGGATTCATAAAGTAAGAGGCTGCAATGAGGTATATCCCCAGAATGAGATAGTCTATCAATCCTGCAATAAAACGCTCACCCAACCCTGCTGCTTGGTACTCAATCGCAACATTTTGAGTGGTATCAATGCGAATCTTTTCCATAAAAATAATTTTGAAATTGCAAAAGTTATAAAAACTTTTGTAATCTTGGAATGTATTTGAATAAATGCTTTTATATTCTATTTCTAACAGCTCCCAAATTACCTAAAAAATGCGAGAACCTGCTTTTATCAAAAAAAATAAAGATAAATGGCAACGTTTTGAAGCTTTGCTCCAAAAAAAAGACCAACCTGCAACTCCTGATGAGCAAGCGGCTCTTTTTATTCAAATCACAGATGATCTTTCTTACGCCAAAACTTTTTACCCTAAAAGCAATATTACCCAATACTTGAATGACTTGGCTGCAAAAGTGCATCAATCTATTTACCGCAATAAAAAGGAAGAAGGGAGTCGAATTGTTCGGTTTTGGAAATATGAACTTCCAATGATTATGTATGAAGTACGTCACAAGCTAC
>JBMYXW010000823.1:0-1959 GCA_049608825.1 Chitinophagales bacterium | reverse complement strand
ATTCCCATAATCCAAATATTTCCCATTAAAAACAATTGGAGAAATCGTATCCTCCAAAAAAGTCTGTGCCAAAACTACTGGAAACCGAACCAATGAGCTTTTACCCGAACTATTCTTTCCTACAAAAATAGTAATGGGCTTCAATTCAATTTCACCCGTATCCTTGAAGGATTTTATATTTTTCAACTGAAAAGATTTCATATTTCTCGTTTTTTGCCCAAAATACAACTATTTTAATTCTATGTCAATGTAACAATGTTATCATCTATTTTGATTTTAAAAGAAGGGATTTCTGAGGAATAACTTCAATGGAGGAAGTTTTGAAGGAGTTGTACTAAACAAAAAAAGCTGACTGCTTCAACCTCAAGGGGAGCTGTCAGCTTTACACTTATAATGTTCTCAAATAGTAAATAATTGTGTGTGTTTAATATTGTGTGTTGTGCAATATTTTCTTTCTCTGTACACTACAAAGATAGGGCAAGGAGATTTAGTCTTTGCCTGTGTTTCGATAAGTGGTTATGAAGTACGGATAAACGGTAAAAATCTTCGATAAACCTGTTATATCAAAAAAAATGTGTCAATAACAATGTCAGAGCGAATCCACATATACTAAGTAGCCAGACAAAAATAATTTGATATGATAAATTTGATACCATACTGCTTTATAGCGCATTCAAAATTTATCATTCAATATTCAAAATTGTACCAGTACTTAATCACCACATCAATTACCATCTAATCAAGGCAGAAGCCCAAGTAAAACCACTTCCAAAAGCAGCCAAACAAACCAAATCACCTTCCTTTACTTTGCCTTCTTCATATGCCTCACACAAAGCAATAGGAATAGAAGCAGCTGTTGTGTTGCCGTATTTTTGGATATTGTTGAAAACTTGGTCATCTCTCAAACGAAGACGTTTTTGGACAAATTGGCTAATGCGAAGATTGGCTTGGTGTGGAATCAACATATCCAAATCCGACAATTCGCAATTGTTGGCAGTGAGTGCTTCCATGATTACCTCTGGAAATCTGGTAACGGCGTGTTTGAATACATACTGTCCATTCATTTCGGGGTAAATATCCTTTTCCTTCCAGATTTTTTCGCTCATCATCAACTCTCCATACTTGGCATCTTCATCAAATTCAAAACGCTCTTTGCCCAAGTGAACGCCTGAATGTGAGCCAAAATTAATCATCGCCAACTGCTCGGCATGGTCGCCATCTGCATGTAAGTGTGTAGATAGGATTCCTTTTTCTTCTCCATCAGCAGCAGCCTGCAATACTACTGCCCCTGCTCCATCGCCAAATATTGCTGCTACATTTCTTCCTTTGGTGCTGTAATCTAGACCGAAAGAGTGCAATTCAGCTCCCACCACAAGAACATTTTTGTACATACCTGTTTTGACAAATTGGTCAGCCACAGATAAGGCATAGATGAAGCCACTACATTGATTCCGAACATCCAATGCACCAATGCCTTGAACACCCAATTGTCGTTGTAACAATACACCACAACCTGGAAAATAATAATCAGGACTCAAAGTAGCAAATACAATGAAATCAACGTCTTTGGGTTCGATTCCCGCACGTTCTATCGCAACCCGTGCAGCTTTTGTACCCATTGTTGAAGTCGTTTCTTCAAACCTCTTGCCATGCCTTCTTTCCTTGATTCCTGTCCTTTCTTGAATCCATTTATCTGAAGTATCCATTACTTTAGATAAATCATCATTAGTAACCACTCTTTCAGGCACATAATAGCCAATTCCTGCAATTTTTGAACGTAACATATTGATATTTAATTGTTTGGATTGTGTGTAATTAATTGTCAAGCTAACAAAAATAAGTCTTTTATTTTTAATTGCAAGTTGTTACCAAAAAGCCAATGGTCGTCTATAAGAAAAGTTTTAGAAAACCCAATTTTTGTACTTATAAATTTCATGAGAATATGGCATTCTCAAACTT
>JBMYXW010000822.1:0-1966 GCA_049608825.1 Chitinophagales bacterium | reverse complement strand
CTGTTATCGAAGCTTTGTGAAAAAATGGGAGAAAAAGTTGTAGTCTTAGTGGATGAATACGACAAACCCGTGACTGATTTTATTGACAATCCAAGTAAAGCAGAAGAAAATCGAAAAATTTTAAAGGAATTCTACACCGATTTAAAGGCAGACCACAAATATCTTCAAAAGGTATTCATTACAGGTGTTTCTAAATTGGCGAAGGTGTCTGTTTTTTCGGGCATGAACAATGTAGATGATCTGAGTTTGATGCCCGATTTGAACGATGTGGTGGGTTTGACGCATGAAGAAGTGGAGAGCAATTTTGCAGATTATTTAGGGGCTTTGCAGGAGCGCTTCAACTTCCCTTCTCATGAGGCATTGATGGAGTCGGTCAGAGAATGGTACAATGGTTATACTTGGAATGGAGTGAACCGTATTTACAACCCTTATTCTATTGTTCATTTGTGCAATCGCTTGGAGTTCAAGAATTATTGGTACAAATCGGGAACGCCTACTTTGTTGGTGGATTTGATTGTGCAGAGAGCGAGATTGAAGGAAACGGCACTTAAAACCGAGCCTACGGAGTACGAAAATGTAAAGGTAACGGAAGAGGTCTTTGATGCTGCGGAATTGCACAATTTGAGTGTAGAAGGGCTTTTGTTTCAAACAGGTTACTTGACAATTACTAATATTGAGTATGAGGGACTTACTGCCTATTACACGCTCAATTACCCCAATCATGAAGTTCGTTGGTCTTTTTCGGCTCACATCATTCAAAAATATGCAAAGATACCGAGACATCAAATTCAGATGGGGGCTTTGTTGATGCAAAGTGCATTGAGAAAGTTCAACAAAGCTGAATTTTTGAAACTATTGCGGGCTTATTTTGCGGTGATTCCTTACCAACTGCGAGAAAGTGCGAATGAGGCTTATTTTCACTCTTTGTTTCAGATGGTTTTTACTTTGATTGGGATTGAGGTGTTGTCGGAGCGCTCTACGATTGATGGTCGGATAGATGGGGTGATAGATTTTGACGATAAGATTTACATTATTGAGTTTAAGTTTGCCCGAAAGGGAACGATAGAAACTTTGGTGAAACGAGCATTGAAACAAATCAAAGATAAGGATTATGCGAATGCTTATACGATTAAGAACAAACAAGTGTATTTAATGGGCGTTGGTTTTTTGGAGCAGAAACAGAAAGGGACTAAGAAAACCAAGTTGGTGATAGATTGTAAATTGGAGGAAATGGTTTGATTTTTTGCCCGTTTTAAGGAACGAAGCCAGACCCAAAAACGTTGTAAAAGTACCATCAAATTAAGTCATTATGAAAACTTCAATCAACTGGAACAGTCAAATCGTTTTACTCAGTTTTCCATTGACACTCTTATTGTTATTAGTGTTGTTGACCCAAACTATATTTTTTCAAAACAACCCTAAAATCCTTTCCCAAGCCATTACTTTGGATTTGGTATTGACACTACCTTTTTTCTACTTTCTATTGATTAGAAAAAAAGACATCCCAAAAATCACCGTTGCTTCGGTTTTTGTTTTGGGCTTGGTCGTTGCCAATTGGATTATTCCAACCGCACACCAATCACTCTTACAACAGGTTCAACACTTCGTTTTCCCTTTGGTCGAAATGAGTGTTTTGAGTTACCTTGTCTTCAAAGCCTATAAAATACGCCAACAATTCAAGCTTCAAAAACAACAAAATATCGACTTCTATTCAGCGATATGTCTTGCCTGCAAAGAAGCCCTACCGAAGCGAATAGGCGCACTTTTGGCGACTGAAATAGGAGTGGTATATTATTCACTCTTTGCTTGGAGAAAACGAGAATTGGCTGCAAACGAGTTTACTTACTACAAAAAAAGTGGTATTCGATTGCTCGTAACGACCCTCATCTTTTTGATTTTCATCGAAACTTTCGCCATTCACCTGATACTTCAATTGTGGAGTCATACCCTTGCGTGGGTTTTGACC
>JBMYXW010000821.1:0-1970 GCA_049608825.1 Chitinophagales bacterium | reverse complement strand
ATTGGTTTAGCTAGTTATTTACCGGCTTATCCTGGGTTTTTATTACAAAAAGAAATCGACCATTTGTCGCCATTTTTATCAAGGTTGTAGCCTTGTACCCAAAGTTCTTTGTCCTCCAGTTCCTCTTTGTATTTGAGAATCCGTTTTTCATTGAAGGGCATTCTAAACCAACTATTGTAGTAATCGTATAACCACGGTATTTCGGTAATAGGCATTGTAGAAACAAGGGCATTCATTTCACTACCAATAACCATAACATCCACGCCTTCTTGTTCACAGATTTTTGCCCATTTGAGATTGTAGGCAGTGTATTTTTCAAACCATGAAAGGAGCAAATCATCGTTTTTGGGCAGAATCATTCCATGCCACAAAAAACGATTTTTTTCTATCCAATGCTGCAATTGCACCCGCAACACGACTACCACTTTTAATCCTTTTTTCTTTGCTGCTCGAATTTCTGCAAGCTGTCCTTCAATCTCTTTGTCTTCATCAAAGGTTAAACTGTCGGTGTCCCAATGCCATTGTTTGCCATATACGGTTACTTCTACAGTATTCATGCCCACATCCTTCAATGTATTGAGCCAATTGTCCATTTTATACACATTGACGTGAATACCTCCAAGATAAAAAGGAGAACTATCAAATTTGGTAGGAATTTGGAAAGTATTTTTTGGGTCTTCAATAGGAGTCGGCAAATGAGTATGTGGAGCATAACAAGCCCATTGAAGAATGGAAAGAAGGAGGACACAAAATACCAGTCGAGCCATGTAGTTTTTATAATCAAGGTACGATTATAAAGTGACATTAGAAAAGGAAAGGTTAGCATTTGAGGTGCTTTTTTGTAAAAAAAAATACAAAATCGTTGTCTTTTACCTAATTTTATTGCTCTAAAAAATCCTTTTAAAATGGAAGCTTCTAATTTTAATACTGCAAATGTCGACCATAAAAAGTTTATGGGCAGAGCAGTGAGTATTGCTCAAAAAGGATTGGGTTATGCTGCACCCAACCCAATGGTTGGTGCCGTCCTCGTTCATCAAAATCGCATCATTGGCGAAGGTTGGCATGAGCGATACGGAGAAGGTCATGCAGAAGTGAACGCCATTGCATCGGTCAAAAAAGAAAACCTATCGCTCCTCCCCCACTCTACCATGTATGTCACTTTAGAGCCTTGCGCTCACTATGGAAAAACTCCTCCCTGTGCCGAACTCTTGGTCAAACACCAAATCAAACGAGTCGTTATCGGCTATTTAGATCCAACTCCAAAAGTGTATAAGCAAGGAATTGCCATTTTAGAAACTGCCGGGATTGAAGTTCTCACAGGTATTGAAGCCGAAAAATGTCGAAAAGTTGCTTGTCGATTTTTGACCTTTCACCAACAAAATCGCCCCTACATTATTCTGAAATGGGCAGAAACGGCGGATGGTTTTTTTGCTCCAAAAACGGATAAACAACAATGGATTAGCAATGGAATTGCCAAGCGATTGTCGCATCGTTGGCGGGCAGAAGAAGCGGCTATATTGGTAGGGCGAAAAACAGCAGAAATAGACAATCCCCAACTAACTCCAAGGCTTTGGAAAGGAAAAAATCCGCTTCGATTGGTCATTGACCGAAACCTTCAATTGAAGGAAAAAAACCTCCACTTATTTGACCAATCCACGCCCACTGTTGTTTTTACTTCAAAAAAAGCGGATTCACTTCAAAATTTAATTTTCCAAAACTTAGATTTTTCCAATAAAAACATCGTTGCTCAAATTCTTCAATACTTACACGAACAGAAAATCAATTCACTCATTGTAGAAGGCGGTAAGCAAATCCTTCAATCTTTCATTGATTTAGGGCTTTGGGATGAAGCGAGAATATTTGTCGGTAATTCTTATTGGGGTGAAGGGATTTCTGCTCCGATATTGAAGTCTATAGAAAGCATACAGAATGAACGAATTGGAGACAATACATTGAAGGTTATTTATCGG
>JBMYXW010000820.1:1765-1973 GCA_049608825.1 Chitinophagales bacterium | reverse complement strand
GGTAGCCAATCCAATACCTGTTCCCGCATATTCATTTTTACTGTGCAACTTTTTGAAGAGCAAAAAGATTTTTTCTTGGTATTGAGGAGCGATTCCAATACCATTGTCTGACACCGAAAACTTCCAATAATCACCTTCATCAATTGCGGCTATTTTGACAATAGGCGATTTATCAGTTTGTTGAAATTTTATGGCATTCGCAATAAGA
>JBMYXW010000820.1:0-1755 GCA_049608825.1 Chitinophagales bacterium | reverse complement strand
ACTGCAACATTTTGGTTTCATTGGCAATCATTTTTGGAGGAATACCAGCAAATTGGATGCTTGCGTTTTGTACTTCAATTGTATTTTGAAGTCCATTCATTACTTTTTGAAGTAGTTCTTCCATGTTGAAGTGAGCGACAGTGTGTACTTGCGTATTTACACGAGAATAGGTTAGTAAGTCATTAATAAGCAATTCCATATTTTTAGCACATTGCTCTATGAATTTCAAAAATGAAGATGCTTCTTCGTCCAATTGTTCGGCATAATTTTCTATGAGTATATCTACCAAGCCCTTGATAGTGAGCAGGGGTTCTCGAAGGTCGTGAGAGGCAATGTAGGCAAAGTTCTCCAATTGCATATTGGAATCAATGTACTTTTGAAGTTCTTTGTTTTTTTCATTTAATTCTGCTGCCTTTTTTTCTATTTCTATTAGAGCATTCTTTTTTTCGGTAATGTCTTGAATCATCACCACCCTATGTCTAAAACTGTTATCTGATTTTTTTACAATAGAAAGAGACACATCTCCCCAAATTAATTCCCCATTTTTAGTTTTGTATCTTTTTTCAAAATTGTAATCATTCTTTTTATTGTTGAGTTTCTGAAGAGCTTTTTTGTAGTTATACAAGTCATCAGGATAAGTAATGTCTTTTGCTGTCATTTGGGCAAGTTCTTCCATAGAATAGCCTAACATTTGAGCAAACTTTTTATTGACATGCACCAACTTATTTTTTTTGTCCACGTCCATCACTATTCCTATCGGGCTTTCTTCAAATAAGCTTCTAAATAAATGCTCGCTTTCTTTGAGTTCTTTTTCTATAACCACCTTTTGGGTTACATCCCTAAAACTCCAAACACGTCCTACAGTCTTATTTCCTATTTTTTGAGGTTGAGAATACCGTTCAAAGATTCTTCCATCTTTGAAGTGTAATACATCAAAACTCACTGCTTCTGGTTTCCCATATAGCTCCATTACTTTATCAATAAACTGTTGGGGCGTTTGCAGTTGAGAAACTGCGTAGTTGAGTGCCAAATCATCATCTTTGGCATCTATGATTTCTTTTGGAATTTGCCACATTTCAATAAATTGATTGTTAAATCGAGTCATATTCCCTTGACTATCCACTATTAATAAACCATCTGCGGTCGACTCAATGGTAGCTTCCAATAAAGAAATGGAGTGAGCAAGCTGTATGTTTTTTAACCCTTCTTTTTCCTTGTGTTGGGTAAATATTTCATCATTTATACTGCGCTCTAACTCGGCAGCAACTCTGTTGGCGCAAATTTCTACGATTTGTTGAACCCATGATATATTGTCGATAAACTTATCGTTCAAAACAACGATGTTCCCAATTGACTGGCCCTTATCATTAATTAATGGAATTCCAATATAGCTTTGTATGTTCCATTTTTTTAATTTGATAGCATTAGGGAAAAACTCTCCTACATTTTTAGGATATACTTTAGTTCCTTCCAAAAGAACACGTTCACACGGAGTACCTGAAAGCGCATATTCAAAATCTTTGATAAGTGAGTCGCCTGTCCAAAGAGATTTTATTTTCATATAATTTTTATTGACACATTTTTCGCCAATAAAAACATATTTTAAACCTAAGTTTTTTGATAAGCTTTTTACAACAACATCAAAAAAACTTTCTCCATGTGCCAATCCAATTTTATAGATAATTTTAAATAGGGTCTTATCATATATGTCTATAGAAGAAATATTTGTATCTTGAAAATCAATCATAAAACAAT
>JBMYXW010000819.1:0-1975 GCA_049608825.1 Chitinophagales bacterium | reverse complement strand
ATTAATCATCTATATGATTTGATTAAGCATACCTACACACTATCAAATACATAGCCCCTAAAAGTTTTAAACGTCATGCGACTGCTCTTTACCCTACTAATAGGTTTGTTTTTATTCAACTCTACGCTACATTTACAAGCAGATATTAAATGGATATTACTTGGAACAGTTCTCCAAAAAGAAAATTTACAGCCTGTTAAAAACATGAGAGTTTGCCTTCAAATAAAGAAGGATTCAGAAAATAGTGAAAATTGTGTTACAACCCTTGAAAATGGACATTTTGACTTTCAGTTACAAGCAGACAAACAATATTGGGTTCACCTATTAGATACTCAGAGCAATATTATAAAAAGTAAAGAAATCTGTACTTTGGGCAAAGTAGATCCTGAAGTAATGCATGTACTTTTTGAATACTAAGCATACAAATAATTTTTATCAAATAAAACAGTGATTAAAAATGTTTAAAACCCAATTCTTGACACCTTATTTCTCTCACCTTACTTAAATCATCGTTTTCAACTACTTCAAAAATACAAGAATTAATAAAAAATACACTTTTCATTTTAATTCTTATTTTAATTTTCATTTGTTCCTTACCTTTGTGGCTATGATAACAAATGAACAAATAGATCAAACCCAGCGTCGCCTCCACGCTTTAAGGAGGTATCTTTGACGTGGATAAACGAACTTCCGAGATTGAAGAAGATGAAGGGCAAACCCTTGCCCCCGATTTTTGGGACAACCCACAAACGGCAACCCTGCTTCTCAAAAAAATCAATTCCAACAAATATTGGGTAAACCTCTACCAAAGTGGAGTCAGTGCTTTTGAAGACTATCAAGTCCTTCAAGAATTTGCCGAAATGGGCGAAGGAAATGAAGATGATGTTGAAAAACAATTTGACAAAACTGTAAACTTGGTGGATGAGATAGAATTCAAATCAACTCTCAACGCTCCAGAAGACCAATTGGGCGCTGTAATGACCATCAATGCGGGAGCAGGCGGAACAGAAAGTTGCGATTGGGTCTCTATGTTACTGAGAATGTATCAAATGTGGGGTGATAAGAAAGAATATAAACCCCAAATTTTGGACATCAAAGACGGTGATGTAGCAGGAGTCAAATCAGTGGAGATAGAATTCAATGGTGAATTTGCCTATGGCTTATTGAAGGGCGAAAATGGTGTACATCGTTTGGTGCGCATTTCTCCTTTTGATTCGAGTGGTCGACGGCATACTTCCTTTGCTTCCGTTTTTGTCTATCCGATGGTCGATGATACGATTGAGATTGAAGTGAATCCAGCCGATATCGAGTGGGATACTTTTCGCTCAAGTGGAGCAGGTGGACAGCATGTCAACAAAGTGGAATCTGCTGTGCGTGTACGACACCTTCCTTCTGGGATTGTGGTAGAATGTCAAGAACAACGCTCCCAACAGAAAAACCGAGAGAAGGCAATGAAAATGCTTAAATCTCGTCTGTATGAAGCAGAACTTCAAAAACAACTCGAAGAAAGAGATAAAGTAGAAGGAAACAAACGTAAGATTGAATGGGGTTCGCAGGTCAGAAACTATGTGATGCACCCTTACAAACTGGTCAAAGACCTTCGAACGAATATGGAAACGGGCAATGTACAAGCTATAATGGATGGTGATTTGGATGCTTTTATCAAGGCGTTGTTGTTACACAATGAAGAAGAATAGTTCCTACCATTAGTTTCTTACCAAAGAAATCTTGAATGCTGAATTTTGAATGATTAAATCTGACTTATCTACTAATTCAAAATTCAGCATTCGTTCATTCAAAATTATGGCACTGGCTAAGTCAGATTAGGATATTGTACCTCAAATTCTAAATTGCAGCTTATGACGCAGCAAGAATTATTGGACTTGTTCCAAGAAACAAAAGAAAAAAAACTAACCCATCTATCACTATACAATAGAGGCATTGAGGAGATTCCGCCCGAAATTGGGGAATTGAC
>JBMYXW010000818.1:0-1975 GCA_049608825.1 Chitinophagales bacterium | reverse complement strand
TGTTTCAGAATCCATGTATGCTTCGTTTTACAATGAGCCTCGTTTTCGCCCAAGTCGAATTCAGCGACAGAAAGTAGAAGCTGGGCATCATGGTAAGAAGTCGGGGAGGGGTTTTTATGAGGAACTGCAATGATTCAATAATGTAGTATTATTTTTGCTCATAACAATACTAATATAATAACTATAGCTTAGTGAAAAATAGGGTTTAGCTAGTGTCTTCGATAGATGCTGGTTATTTTTTTGAGGCAGTGGTCAACAAAAGGAAACAATCAACGTTTCATAAATGCTATGAAAAAAAACAAACGGTTAAGTATGCAGAGGATTGCCCATTTCCTACTCGCAATCACTCTTTTCTTTTACATCGTATGGGTAGGACAAGCCGTACTCATACCTCTTGCTTTTGCCATTCTTTTGGCTTTTATGTTGCAACCATTTGTAATGTTTTGGCAAAAACGAGGCTTGGATAGGATTTTTGCCATTGGTGTGACCTTTGTTCTGATGGCACTGGTGATGATAGCATTTGTTTTTTTATTATTTTCCCAAATGGCATCCATTGTAGCCCATGCCGAAAACATACAGGTTTCGACAGATGAGTTATCTGGATTGTATATTTGGATAGAAGAAACTTTTCACTATCCCAGAGACAAATCCCAAGCTTGGCTTAAACAGAATATCATGGCAATGGGAGATGATATTTCTGCTTATTTTGGAATGTTGTTGTCTTCGTCCACCGCCTTTATTACCAATCTGATTCTTGTATTGACCTATTGTTTTTTGATTCTCCTGTATAGGACAGCCTTCAAAAACTATCTCCTATCCCAATTTTACCGAAACAAAAAAGACGATGCGCTCCAAGTCATGCGGCAAATACAAGAGATTGCACAAAAATATCTCTATGGTTTGGGTTTGGTCATTGTGATACTCGGAACACTCAATACACTTGGATTGTGGGCGATAGGATTGGATTACCCCTATTTTTGGGGTTTTCTAGCAGCTCTTATGACCGTCATCCCCTACATCGGAACTTTCATTGGTGCCGTATTACCCATTCTGTATAGTATCATCACTTCCTCTGGTGCTTGGCAGCCTCTTATGGTAATGGGCATGTTTCTCATCGTTCAGCAAATTGAAGGAAATTTCATCACTCCAAAAGTAGTTGGTTCTTCCGTCAAAATCAATCCTCTTGCAGCCTTACTCGCCATGTTTATAGGCTGGTCATTTTGGGGAGTATCGGGCGTAATTATGGCATTGCCTTTTATTGCCATCTTCAAGGTAATCTGTGACAATATTACCTTCCTCAACCCAATAGGAAAACTATTGAGCAGCAATATTCACTACAATGAAAAAGTATTCTTTGAAAAATATCAAGGAGAAGAATACAGTTGGTCGAGAGTATTCAAGCGACACAAAACGAAGACAGAAATTGAAGGGAAATAGCCAAAAAAATGATTATCTTGTGCCTAATTGTTAATTTTTAATAAATAACATGGCAAACTTCGATTACATCATTATAGGAGCAGGTTCGGCAGGCTGCGTATTGGCGAATCGCCTTTCGGCAAACCCTTCCATCAAAGTATTATTGTTAGAAGCAGGTGGAGCCGACAAAGACCCCCTCATTCACATTCCCAATGCCTATTCCCAACTCTTCAAAAAGAAATGCGATTGGGGCTTTTGGACAGAACCCCAAACCCATCTCGATAACCGAAAAATCTATCTTCCACGAGGCAAAACCTTAGGCGGTTGTAGCTCAACCAATGCAATGGCGTATGTGAGAGGCAACAAAGAAGACTACAATGATTGGGCAAAAATGGGCAATGAAGGTTGGTCTTACGATGAAATATTGCCTTATTTTATCAAGTCTGAACACAACGAACAACCCAATGAAGTAGAGGAAGCACTTCACGGAAAAGATGGAGAACTCAATGTCACCTTTGCTACTCGCTTCAAAACACCCTACGAAGCCGCATTTATAGAA
>JBMYXW010000817.1:0-1976 GCA_049608825.1 Chitinophagales bacterium | reverse complement strand
CTTAAAGGTTGAACAATTCGATGGCAAAGTATATGGTTTTGAAGAGCATTTAGACTCCAATAGAACCGATGGATTTTTGGTTTTACAGAAAGGGGAAATCATCTATGAAAAATACTTTAGCAACATGACCGAAAGCAAGAGACACAATTGGTTTTCTGTTTCCAAATCCTTGACAGGTTTAACAGCCGCTATTTTGGCAGCCGAGGGAAAAATTGATTTGCAAAAATCAGTATTGGAGTACATGCCAGAGCTAAAAGGTACGGCTTGGGATGGTCCAACGGTGCAGCAGGTCATGGATATGGAGGTCAATATCAAATTTGATGAAGTGTATATGGACCCAAGGTCAGATGCCTATAAATTCAGTCGGGTGAGTCGTTTTGTTGTCAATCCTAAAATCAAACCTGAATTTGACAATGTGATGGATTACTTCAAATCGGTAAAAAGTGGTGATAATATCAAGGAACTTTTTCATTACGTAAGTTTGAATACGGAAGTAATTGGAATGATTATCAAGAAAGTGACAGGCAAACAACCTTCGGAGGTGATGGGCGAAAAGATTTGGTCAAAAATGGGGGCAGAGCAAGATGGTTTTGTGGTTCGTGACCCAAATGGTTATGAAATGGTAAGTGCTGCAATTAATTCTACGCTCAGAGATGCTGGTCGTTTAGGTCAAATGATGTTGAATGATGGTTATTTCAATGGTCAGCAAATCGTTCCAAAATCGGTTGTGGAAACGATAGAAAAAGGTGGAAGTATTGAAAAATTTGCTCAATCCAAAAGAGGGAAACAATTCAAAAGCTTTCATTACACCAATCAATGGTGGCACACAGACAAGGAAGCATATTTTGCAAAAGGCTTGTTTGGACAATGGATTTATGTTGATCCAGCTACTGAATCGGTTATTGTGAAATTTACAACGGCTGATATTCCTACTTCAACAGAATATGATTGGGTGAACAATATGAACTTGATGAATGAGATTGTGAAGCATTTGGGGGAGAAGTAAGGGGTAAGGAGAGAGGTGTGAGGTGTCAGAGAATATAAACGGTCTATCTCTCCTCGCACCTGACACCTTGCCCCTCACACCTAAAAAAATAAAAAATGATAAAAGAAAAATTCGATTTAACAGGAAAAATTGCCATCATCACTGGCGCATCTAAGGGTATAGGCGAAGCGATGGCAAGAGGCATGGCAGAGTTTGGTGCAACCGTCGTGGTTAGTAGCCGCAAGCAAGAAGCGGTGGATGCAGTTGCCCAACAATTTCAATCAGAAGGACTATCGGCTATCGGTATTGAATGTCACGTTGCCAATGCCGAACATCGGGAAAATTTGGTCAATAAGGTCATGGAAAAATATGGTCGCATTGATATTCTGATTAATAATGCAGGAACGAGTCCTTATTATGGACCCATCCACAAAATGCCCGAAAATCTGTACCAAAAAACGATGGACGTTAACCTCAATTCCGCTATTGCTTTGAGCAATTTGGTTTTTCCCATTATGAAAAAACAAGGCAGTGGGAGCATCATGCACATCGCTTCAATTGAAGGTTTGCATCCCTCCAAAATGATGGTGGCGTACAATTTGAGTAAAGCTGCAATGATTATGTTGGGGAAAAACCAAGCGATTGAATGGGGAAAATACAATATTCGGGTCAATACTATTTGCCCAGGATATGTGAGAACCAAATTGAGTGAAGCCCTTTTGAAGGATGAAACCATGCACGAAAGTTTGAAAAAGAATGCTGCATTGGGTCGATATGCTACGCCCGATGAAATGGCGGGCTTGGCGGTCTTTTTAGCTTCGGATGCCAGCTCCTATATGACAGGTTCGACTATTGTGAATGATGGTGGTTTGTTGCATGCGCCTTTGTTTTAGGCAAACTAAAATATTAAATTAGGCATATATAAAATTAAAATCACTCGCTTACAAAGTATTGTTTGAATTTGCATTTGAGTTTTTTATTTGAATTTGCC
>JBMYXW010000816.1:0-1981 GCA_049608825.1 Chitinophagales bacterium | reverse complement strand
AAAAATTTCTGTTATTAGCATTAATTTGCTTTTCTGTCGTATTTGTCAGCCACGAATTTTTGACGAAAGAAAGTATTACTACAGTCCAAAGAAAGGAAGTAGTCAAACCAGTTAAAAAGAAAAAAACGAAGGAAGAGAAAGCCCAAACAGTTGGTGAACGACTGCAACATGAGTTTGACCTTCAAAAAAACCCAAAAACAGGTGAAATCCCCGTAGGCATTAAGGAGTTGGAATTGAAGGCAGCCCAAAAAGTTTCTGTTTTCAGAGGAGAAGGAAGTTTAGAAAAAGGAGCTTCAGACTTCAATATTGAAGCAAGAGGTCCTGGGAATCTCGGTGGGCGAACCCGTTCTATCCGTTTTGATGTGCGAAATGCCAATATTATGTTGGCAGGTGGAGTGAGTTCAGGAGTCTTCCGAAGCACCAACGGAGGGACTTCTTGGACAAAAGTATCTGCCAACGACCAAATCCACAATGTCACGGCTATCGCACAAGATACTCGCATAGGACACCAAGATACTTGGTACTATGGCACAGGAGAATTGGAAGCCTCTACTTCAGAGGGAACTGCAGCCTACAAAGGTTTCGGTATTTGGAAATCAACTGACAATGGAATTACTTGGACAGCACTTACTGCTACTCAAACGGGTACATTGGAGGCAGGAGACAGCCCCTTTGATTTTGTACACAGAATTGTAGTAGATCCTACTAATGGCAATGTCTATGCTGCCGCAACAGATGTGATTCAACGCTCTACCAACGGAGGAACAAGCTGGGAGCAGGTATTGGGAGTCTTCAATTTTGATGTGTATTCTGATGTAGCCATCACTTCAACTGGACGGTTGTATGCAGCCTTTGACGGAGCTACTGACAGCGATGGGGTATGGACTTCAACTACAGGAGCAACAGGTTCTTGGACCAAAATTGCAGGAACGGGTTCAACTACTACTCCAGCAGGTTGGAATACAAAAGATAACTATGGACGAATCGTGATAGCCATTGCACCAAGTGCTGAAAATTTGCTGTATGTATTATACGACAACAAAACAGTTAGTGACTGCAATGGAACTCCTGCTCCCGAAGCAGATTTTTACAAATGGAATCAAACGACGACTTCTTGGACGAATTTATCTGCGAATGTACCCGATGAACCTGGTTGCGACAAAGGCAATGACCCTTTCGCACACCAAGGCGGATATGATTTGACAGTCGTAGTCAATCCAGGCGATGCCAACTTGGTATTCATTGGAGGTACGAATGTTTACCGTTCCACGAATGGTTTTTCTTCTACAGCAGGAACAACCCGAATTGGAGGGTATTTGGATGCCACTAGTCCAGCGCAATACAATATTGGAGGAGTAGTTCACCACTCTGATATTCACGAGATTGTTTTTGCACCAGGCAATAATGATATCGTTTATACAGGGACAGATGGCGGAATTCACAAAGCAGACATTACCGTTACACCTGTTGAATGGACAAGCCTCAACACTGGTTACATTACTTATCAATACTACTATGTGGATATCAGCCCTGAAAATGGTAGCAACTTGGTTGTGGGTGGCGCACAAGACAATGGAACAACTTCTATCAATACAGGTACAACTGCCAAAAAGATTGGTAGTGGAGATGGTGTTGCGGTAGGATGTATATCTGGTGCGAATACAGAGAACCAAAATGTTTTATTGGGATTTCAAAACGGCGGTATTACCCGAAGTGTTTTTGCAGGAGGTGTAGAAACAGGATACTTTGAACTCCAACCAACAGGTAGCCAGAGTATCTTTGTGACCTATTTTCACTTAGACCAAGACAATACCAATCACCTATTCTATGCTGCAAAAGGTGACTTGTACCGAACTCGAATCGCTTCTACTATTGGAGCGAAAACAGTGACTGGCAACAGTGCGACAGGCTGGGAAAAACTAACAGGTGTTGGAACTGCAACGACAGGAAATATTCAAACCATGTCAACTTCTCGAAATGG
>JBMYXW010000815.1:0-1985 GCA_049608825.1 Chitinophagales bacterium | reverse complement strand
TGAAGTAGAGGGTAGAATAGTGCTGTTTTTTGTCTAAAAAATAGTGGGGAGGCAAATAGACATCTATGCGTACTTCTCGCTTCAAGTATTTGGATTTGAAGGGCAAACGATAGACTTTGATGCCTATTTTTGAAGTGAGAATGAGTTTTGATTTGGGACCAAAGAGCTTGTCTATTATTTTTTTAAAGGTCAGCATGAATTCGTAATTGGTGAAAAAGTAGAGAACGCAAACTGTGAGAGATTGTTTTCGCCTTCGGCCGATTGTTAAATGGCTGAACTGTTGCATTCTTGCTAACAATTCAGCCATCAAACAATTCAGCCATCAAACAATTCAACCATCAAGCCATTTAAATTACATTTCTCTATATCCTGCTGAATCGTCCAACTGTTTTCCAGCCAAATCATCTAAATAGACTTCTTCGTTGTTCAAATATTTTTCCAACCAATCTGCACATGTTTGGAAGTTTTCAAAATTGTATTTTTCACTTATCAAACCTGGTACTAAGTTGATGGCTTTGAACATATCATAAGGCTGTGTGCCTTTTTTCAAGCCTGTGAATACGACTGCAACATCTTTTTGGAGCAAATCCATGATGGCATCCTCCATAGCGTACAAACCCGATTGATCTACATAAGGTACTTTTCCCATACGAATGACCACAACCGAAATATTGGGCAAGTTTTGCATCATCTGTTGAAAACGAGAGGTAAAACCAAAAAACAGAGGTCCTTCTAAGTGCTTGATATACACCTTATCACCCAAACGATCAATGATGTCTCCTTCATCATTCCAAGAAACTTCTCTCGAAAACTGTCTCAAAGGAGCAGAATAGGTTTGATGTTCTACTACTTCGGATATTTTTTTCATAAACAGAACCGATGAAAGTACCATTCCAATCGCTACTGCTACCAATAAATCTACAAAAACGGTTAAAAACAAGACCGCAAGCATCACAAAAGCATCTGTTTTGGGTACAGTCCGAATGTGTTTTAAACCCTTGTAATCAATAATTCCGATACCCACTGTAATCAAAATCCCTGCTAAAACTGCATTTGGAATATAACCCACCAATGCGCCCAAACCTAGGAGTACTGCCAATAGGAAAAAACCTGCCATCATACCCGACAGTTTTGTTTTACCACCAGAATTGATATTGATAACTGTTCGCATTGTAGCTCCTGCTCCTGGCAGACCTCCAAATACTCCCGCTATCATGTTTCCAATTCCTTGACCAATCAACTCTTGATCACTGTTGTGTTTGGTCTTCGTCATATTGTCGGCAACTACCGAAGTCAAAAGTGAGTCAATCGCTCCTAAAGCTGCCAATGTAAAGGCATACTCAAATACCACCATCATGTGCTTGAAATCAGCAAATACGGCAAAGAATCCCAGCTGTAAATCAGGCAAACCCGTTGGGATAGGTCCATCTGAATTGATGCGAAGGACATCCCCTGCTGGTACAATAAAGAACGCTGCTATGGAAACTACAATGAGTGCCATCAGAGCAGAAGGTACTTTTTTGGTAATTCGAGGAAATAGATAAATAATAACGATGGTAATGATGGCAACGGCTACAGAAGTAATATTGACAATTTCGGGAATCTTGTGTATCGTTGTAATCGTTCCCAAAGGGCCACCTGCTGGTGCAGACACACCAAAAAATGGAAAAATCTGGGTAATGACAATAATGACTCCAATTCCACTCATAAAGCCCGAAACTACCAGCAATTCTCAAAGTTCTATAAGATAGGGAAATAAGGTTATTTTTGCAAGAAAAACAATGCAAAAAAGACGATTAAGTTTCGATTCATTAGTATCAGATTTGGGAAGTCATTTTCGTTTGATTGCTGACCACCGCAAGGGCAACAGCACTATAAAATTACCAAATTGTTTATTAGGAGGTTTTGCGATGTTTTCGCTCAAAGACAGCTCCTTATTGAGTTATACAAATAATTATACTGCTCGCAAGTCTAACTTGAAAAGT
>JBMYXW010000814.1:0-1988 GCA_049608825.1 Chitinophagales bacterium | reverse complement strand
ATGTAGAGTTTGAACACAGAGAGACAGAGGCACAGAGTTTTGTACCCATTTGATATAGAATTTTGAACGGAGAGGTAGAGAGTTTTTTCTTAGGATAGACTATCCCTCTTGAAGCTTTTCACTAATCCTCTCCCTAAAGCCAATTGGCGCAACTTTCTCAACCACAACCTCCTCACAGCCATTGAAGCGAGCAAATGCCCAAAGTTTTTTTGCAAAAGCAGGAAGCATCGCCTCCAAATCATTGAAAGATTCTTCAAAAACCAAATTACGCAGGTACAGCGTTTTCTCCTTTCGCTCGGCTTTGGCATCCAAACGCCCCACAAAGTTTGTTCCCCACAAAATCGGTAAGGAAAAATAACCATACACCCTTTTGGCAGCAGGCACATAACACTCAATCGTATATTCATAACCAAACAATTCCTTCAACCGCTTACGCTGAATCACCGCATTGTCGAAGGGGGAAAGAATGTGTACCGCTTTTGTTTTTTTCTTGAATTTGGAAAAAGAATTCAATTTGGATAACTGTTGAGGAGTCGTGTAATAAGTAGAGCCAAAAGCTCCTTCAATTTGCACGACTTCAATCGTACCCTCTTCTAAAAGCTGTGGAATACGGGCTTTTACCCAATTTTTGGTTTCTCGATTCCTCAAATGCAGCACTTGTTCGGGCGTCACCAGTCCATGTGCTTCAATGGCTCGAAGAATCAAAAAATCTGCCATTTCGGAGGGAGTTGGGAGTGAGGTGTTGAGTTCATTTGGCAGGACTCTTTTGGTAAGGTCAAAGACTTTTTGAAAACCTTTTCGTTCACTGACCATCAGTTTTCCTTCCATAAACAACTGCTCCAATGCTCTTTTGGCGGGCTTCCAATGCCACATTCCCGCTTTGAAGTTATCGGGCTTTTTGAAGTCTTTGCTTCTCAATGCGCCTTCTTCTTTGATGCGGTCATACACAAAGTCTTTCATGTGGGTTTCGGGTCGAGTCCAATGTTGTTTGCCATTGGCATAACGATTCATTCTCGGCAAGCAAAAACGAAAATCTTCCATCGGCAAATAGGCTGCCGCATGACTCCAATATTCAAATACAGTTCGGTCTTTGGCTTGTAGCTGCAATAATTTTTCTTTGGAATAATCGGGCAGTCTCGTCCAAAGGGTGTGGTGATGCGCTCTTGCGACGACCGAAATAGTGTCTATTTGAAGGTAGCTTATTCGCTTCAATACGGTCACAATTCCCTTTTTTCCTTTGCCGAAAGGAGGGGATTGCAGCAATCCCTGACTTTGAAGGGCTAAGTATTGGGCTTCTGGAAGGGAGATGGAGGTTGGTTTTTGTTTCAAAGGTTCTGTTGATTTTAAGTCAATTCTATGTTGGGTTCTTCTCTATCGTTGATTATTCGACTCAATCTTGTGTAATGAATGTCCAAGTCTTCAGATAATTTTTTCTTACTTTGGTTCAGTATTCTTACATATTCCTCTAAGCACTTCCCAAAATTCCTCTCCTTAGAAAACTCTTGATTCTTAATGTAATATGCTAGTTGAAAACGAAACCTCATTAAATCAGAAATAATTCTTCGTTCTTCTGTTTGATTCCTCAATAATTGAAATCGAAAAGCCCGCAATTCTTCATCTGCTTGTTTTTGTTCTTCTTCGGTCAAATCAGCAGGAATCAGCATAGAATCAGCGATTTCTTCATCACTGTATTCTTTTTTTAGCTCATTGTATATTTTTTCATCACCTTGGTATTTTGATATGATAGCTTGCGATAATTCTTCAAATACAGCCATTTGTTTACCTACTTGGACAAATCCGTATTTTTCGTGATAATAATCTACCAATTGAGTTTTAGGAATTAAAGATACAAAACCATCATAGCCTTTTTGAAAAAGAATAAAAAAGAACAACAATTTAACGCTCCGAGCTATCCGAAAAAGACTGCAAAGTAATATATGCGGGAATTGGTTTTGGAGTCTATAAAGATTATGGGGCAGCGCAAAAAA
>JBMYXW010000813.1:0-1993 GCA_049608825.1 Chitinophagales bacterium | reverse complement strand
GCCAACATCTTTTGCCAAGACCCATAATTCTGCCATGCTTGCTACAGAGGAGGAGTCCTCGTAGTTTCGGTGTAT
Organism: Chitinophagales bacterium; assembly: GCA_049608825.1. Taxonomy (GTDB): domain Bacteria; phylum Bacteroidota; class Bacteroidia; order Chitinophagales; family UBA2359; genus JAUHXA01. Next base: position 1,918 of record JBMYXW010000813.1, on the reverse strand, counting down.
ATTGCCCGTAAAACAAGAACTACCAATAATCATAGGGTATTTTCCATAGTTCTCAAAATCATGAGGATTGCCCAAAGGAATATTGAAATCAATACCAGAAGAGTGTCCAAAAAAGTTGATAACAGAGACACCATTGTTGATGGTATTGTCAAGCTCAACGGCTTCAACCACATTGTCACTTGCTTTGGAGTAACGAAAAACAACTTGACCGCCCATATTACGTTGTTCAAAAATATCGGAATAACTGTCAATATACCCCGAATATTCTTCCTCTTCTTTTAGATTTAGACCGCCTGCTAAGTGCATGGCATGTTTGGTCCAAAGGCGATCGGCTTTGGTACAAGGGCTATTTTGTACTGCTTCATAAAGAATCGCCTTGTCCAAATAGTTTTGGACATGTTGGGGGGTGATGGCGGGAATTCTACCTGTTGCCAATTGAGGCTTGTAAGAACTGTTGTCCATCGGAACACTGAGCCAATTGTCGGAGGGAATGTGTCCAAAAGTAGGTACTAAGTTTTGCCCCCAAGATTTATCACTGGTGCGACAAAAACGATAGTCAACGGATTTTCCGAGTACAAATAGAAATTGGGGCTTGACACTCCAATTCTGGATGGCATAATTGACAAAATTGCGAATAGAAGAGGGGTGTTTTTCTACTCCAAAAGAAAACTGGTCGTAGAGGTTTTCTATACTTACCACTACTCCCTGATGACTTCCTCCTGCTTCGCTTTCACGGTATTCAAGATAGCGTTCTACTTGGTTTATGCTGCCTTCCATCAAACTCGGATGGGTGATGATGATATAATCCCCTTGGTTTTGTGAAGCAGAATGATTGACAAAATCAATGGATTCTGTTTCCAAAACAGTTGCAGGAATGATAGAAGGGTTTTGGGGATTGGGCTGGAAACTGCTGTGTGATAAATGAATTGTTCGCATCGGTTCTCCATTGGCTACTTGAGGCAGAAAGATTCTGTAAATGCGCTCTCCTCCAATATTGGTGACAGTTGGCTGCAATCGCAAATGATTGCTTAGGTCGTATAAAATAGGCGCATTGCCTCCTCCAAAATTTTTGATTTCGAGAAACTTGTCTTCGTTGTTGGCGATTTCAAAAGTGAAATTGCGGGTAAATTCGTCGAATTCAAAAGTGCGAGGGTAGGTGATGGTATAATAAGAAACTGAAAATTTATCTGCAACGACTTCTGGATCTTTTAAGGATTCGTAATACATTACATTATCTGTTTCTTTCAATAAATCAAGTGGGACTTCAAAGTTTCGGGTGATGTTTCCTCGTCCTTCAAAATATGTATCAACATAGAGTTCTCCATTGAAGCGTATATGGGTGTGATGGTCGTTTGTTGGTTTGGAGAAATCATTAGACCATCCTACAATACGGGTTTCTATTAGTGCTTTTTCATTTGATTCCATATAAACAGATGGAGTATTCGATTTGAAGCTGATATTACTGGCATCCAATACTGTTCCACTCACAAATCCTTCTCCATCACCATATTCTGCATAATAATTGTGTTCGTTGGCAAAATTGGTAATCGAGTTGCCTGGAAAAAACTGGTTGAGCATCGCATTGACGACTGTATGCGAAAAGTGTGTTTCTTTAGGAGGTACATTGTTAAGATTGTTTTCGATGGTTTGATAGCGGAGGTTTTGACCTTGTAGGTTAGAGGTCAAGTAGTAAGCACTTGTATCGGTGAAGAGGTTGTAATAGTTGTGTAGATGAAAAGCAGGTTCTACAAACAGTGCCTTATCTATTGTTCCGTCCAATTGCGTACCATAAAATTCGATATAGTCATTCACTCCAAAAGTTCCTTCTGTGCTGACATAAATGGGGATTTCTTCTCCCATATACATCATTTGGAATTGAGAACCTTCTAGAGGAAGGTTGGTTTGTTGAAGTGTATTG
>JBMYXW010000812.1:0-1993 GCA_049608825.1 Chitinophagales bacterium | reverse complement strand
AAAAACCTGCCACTCCAATGGCAAAATTCAAATTTGACAGTAAAGAACACAATTTTGGAACAATTGCAGTAGGTACTAAGGTCGAACACGATTTCTATTTTACCAACACAGGTGAAGTCCCCATGATTATCACCGATGCTAGTTCTACTTGCGGCTGTACGATTCCCGAAATCCCCAAAGAACCGACTCCTCCTGGTGCAAGAGGAAAAATAAAAGTTACCTTTGATTCTACGGGTAAAATTGGGATGCAGGATAAGCACGTTACTATTATTGCCAATACCTACCCAAAAAGTACTAAGATTCACATGAAAGGCTTGGCTCTAACTGAAAACATGATGCCTACCAAAAAGACGACAACTGCTTCTCCCTCTCCTTATGCCTCTCCAAAACTGACACAACCTGCTCCTACCCCACCTGCAACTACTCCTAAAAAAGAAGAAACCAAACCAATAGACAATTCTGATTCAGGAACAAGTTTGATTCCAACATCAGACAACCCTACAACGCCCCCAAGTCCCTCCACTCCTCCTACTACAACGGACGAAAAAAAAGCACCAGAAACAACTACTGACAACAAAGACAATGATAAAAAATAAGCAATAATTTTTTATTCACCCTTCAAAATTACTTAACAACCTAAATGCCCTCTGCCTTCTCACATGCTGTTGTAGCAATTGCTGCTGGCAAAACCATCTACCCAAATTCCCCATTTTTGAAATTGTGTTTATTGGCAATCTTCTGTGCGGTCATTCCCGATGCAGATGTATTGGCTTTCAAATTCAACATTCCATATTCGAGCATGTATGGACATAGAGGAATCACCCATTCTTTGCCTTTTTCGTTTTTCTTAGGAAGTCTTGTCACACTTATATTCTATCGTCGTTTACCGATTTTTTCCAAAAAATGGTGGAGTTATAGCTTATTTTTTGCAGCAGTTACTTTCTCTCATGCTTTGTTAGATGCCATGACCAATGGCGGCTATGGCTGTGCATTTTTTGCACCATTTAGCGCAGAACGTTATTTTTTTCCTTTTCGTCCCATTCAGGTTTCACCTTTGGGAGTTCGCAATTTTTTTACAGAATGGGGATGGCGAGCCTTCAAGTCTGAACTGATATGGGTTTGGATTCCATCCATTGTATTGGTAGGTATTTTTCGATTGAAGAAAGTTTTGCAGAAAAGCTAAAAACCTTCAATGAGTCTTATTTCTCAATTGCCTTCATTTTCATTTTCCCTGCCAATTCTACTCCAAGATAATTGTCAATCAAGTGATGAGCCAGATAAATAACAGGTGTCAATACAACTGCCATCACAAACTTGTAATTATAATTATTTGTTTTTTTGGAAAAAAAACAGTATGCAATAAGAAACTAATTGCAGAGGCACAGCGTTCTGTATGTGATAACCAAAATACGATTATGAGGCAATTAAAAATACAACATCAAATTACCAATCGTGATAGTCTTGCGTTGGAGAAATACCTACAAGACATCAGCAAATTAGCATTGCTAACTCCAGAGAAAGAAGTAGAGTTGGCAAAACGAATCAAGAGAGGTGAAAATGGAGCATTGGAAGAACTCACTCGAGCCAACTTGCGTTTTGTGGTCTCCGTAGCCAAACAATATCAAAATCAAGGTCTTCAATTAAGTGACCTAATCAATGAAGGGAATCTCGGACTTATCAAAGCAGCCAAGCGATTTGACGAAACCAAAGGCTTCAAATTTATCTCCTACGCTGTATGGTGGATTCGACAATCTATCCTACAATCTCTAGTCGAACAATCTCGTATGATTCGACTTCCTCTCAACAAGGTGGATGCCTATCAAAAGTTGAATCGAGTACTTGTCAAATTTTTGCAAGAAAATCAACGACAACCTACTGCTCGTGAACTCGCAGATTTGACAGAATTATCGGTCAAAGATGTACGAGAACTCCTACAAATACAAAATCGACATGTTTCGATTGACGCTCCAATGGAGGAAGACGATGACAGCAA
>JBMYXW010000811.1:0-1997 GCA_049608825.1 Chitinophagales bacterium | reverse complement strand
TTCGTGTTTATCAAATCACACCTCAAAAATCATGTAATCATACATCTTAAATCCATCAGTTGTAAGGACGTGTATTTTCACCTATACGCTAAACTAACGTGAATTTTGGATAATACTTATTAGCTCCATTAGGGCTGTTAACTTATCCAAAACTCATGTTAAACGAATAGATGTTTGATTTTGCTTTCAATTGCAGTCAAAAGCACTTGATTTCTATTCTCTGACTAAAAAAACGAAGCCTTATAAGGGTAACGAATCATGTACTCGTCTCTAATAATTTGAATCGACATATCCCTCAATTCGTCAATGCCTCTCTTTTCGATAGCCGAAACAAACACACATTTCCCATCCGTTTGTTTGCGCCATTTGCGTTTCACTTCTTCGAGAATATCCTTTTTGACATCTTCCTCCAAAAATTCATCAAACTCATTTTTTTCATACAAGTCCAACTTGTTGAAAACCATGATGGTATTTTTCTCTGAAGCTCCAATTTCGTTGAGGGTTTGCTGGACGACTTTGATGTGTTCTTCATGTTGAGGGTGCGCCATATCGACCACATGAAGCAATACATCTGCTTCTCGCACTTCGTCCAAAGTGGACTTGAAACTTTCAATGAGTCTCGTGGGCAATTTTCGGATAAAGCCAACTGTGTCAGATAGCAAGAAAGGTGTCCGCTCCAAAACGACCTTGCGAACAGTCGTGTCCAAAGTCGCAAAGAGTTTGTCTTCTGCAAAAACTTCGGACTTGCTCAGTATGTTCATCAGTGTGGATTTCCCCACATTGGTATAACCCACCAAAGAAACCCGAATCAACTCGCCTCGTTGCTTTCGCATCGTGCTGCTTTGTTTGTCGATTTTTTTCAATTGGTCTTTGAGCAAACTGATTTTTTTGTTCACAATCCGACGATCCGTTTCAATCTCTTGCTCACCAGGACCACGCATCCCGATTCCCCCTTTTTGGCGTTCTAAGTGCGTCCAAAGTCCACGAAGACGGGGTAGAAGATATTGCATTTGGGCGAGTTCGACTTGCGTTTTAGATTGAGCAGTCTGTGCTCGTCCTGCAAAAATGTCAAGAATCAAAAAGCTTCGGTCAACGACTTTGCACTTTAGGGCTTCTTCGAGATTACCTTGTTGAGAAGGACTGAGGTCATCATCAAAAATCACCAAGTCGATTTCTTTTTCTTCCACATACTCCACCATTTCTTGGAGTTTTCCTTTTCCGACAAAGGTTTTTCGGTGCGGATGCTTCATTCTTTGTTTGAAGATTTTATATACTTGGGCACCTGCTGTTTGTGCCAAAAAATCCAATTCGGCAAGGTATTCATCCAACAAGGTTTCGGATTGGTCGGGAAGTATCAAGCCTACTAAAATGGCTTTTTCGAGACCTGTTTTTTGTTGGCTACTACGGAGTTCAATATATCCTTTCAAAATAGGTTGTTTTAAGATTAGTGAAAACTATACGAACTGAAGTTCGCACAGTAGAAGATTGAAGTGCAAAATAGAAGCAATCCCTACAAAGCAAATTGCTTTTAAAATTCAACAAACTTGTATTCGTATTCAAAATTTGGCTTGCAGTTTTCAAATTACTCCGCTAGGAGTAAAATATTTGTAGAGGTTAAGATGAAAAGTAACTACCAACTCCATTAGGAGTTGAACATCAGTACTCTTTAGTTAATATACTTGGGTTGAACTCCAATGGAGTTCTGAAGTTACTTGCTCCATTTTACTACAAACATTCAAGTCCAATGGGCTTGTTAAAACTACAATCTATTTAAAGAAAGTATGCACAAGTTTGTCAAATTGAAATTTAACACAGTTCTTCAAAGATAAATAAAATGTAAAATTTGTTGGAGATGTTTAAAACATCACTCCAAAAAGAGAAGATTAAAAAAAGAGAGGGATATTTTAGAAAAAAGTAATCAACATGATTTCTTGATTTGCAACTTACTAAAAAAGGAAGGTGTAAGTTGTGATGTTAGGAATATTTTATACTTAGAA
>JBMYXW010000810.1:0-1997 GCA_049608825.1 Chitinophagales bacterium | reverse complement strand
TTGTATTTAATGGCGGTGGAAATATGGGTGTTACATTATCCGCAATCGAATATTATAACCCCACACGTGGTAACAGCTAGGAGAAAAGGAGATGCCCCTTACAACAAAAGGCTCTAAAATAAAAAAAGCTCGTTGTGGGAACAACGAGCCTTTCGGATTTACATCAAATAATAATACAATATGATGCTGGTTCACACAGTTTTTTAAGTTTGTATGTGCCACCACCATGTATTATTTGTATTGTATATCATTTTTTGAATTTTATTTTGTGCTGCAATAATAAGTGATTTTGGGTAATAGTACAAATTTTTTTGAATTTGAGTTCCCTTTACCCCACAAAAAAGGCATCTTTCCTTTCGGAAAGATGCCCTATAAATATGCAACCACTCACTCTTTTTTATTGTTGTTAAAACGTTGCAGCAAAACATGTTTGCCATCGCTGCCGTTTGGTAGTTTTGACTGTGGACTTCAATAGGCGTTTAAAATAGTGCTTAAAAAAGTTGAAAAAGAATATTTTCTTTCATTTTCAGTCAATCCACCGTCTTACCTTTGTAATCTTGTTCACCATCACTTCAAATACACATTATGGTACGTTGGTTCTTTCGATTGTTGTTTAGACTTACTGGCTGGAAAGTAGATAGAAATGTTCCAGAAGGAGCACACAATTCGGTGATGCTCGCTGCTCCGCATACCAGTAATTGGGATTTCCCCTACACCATTGCAGCCTTTGACCTCCTGAATATTGGGTTGCGTTATACGGTCAAAAAAGAACTTAATTTTTTTCCGCTTAGTTGGATTCTCAACTCATTGGGGGCGATTTGGGTGGATAGAAGTCCTAAGAATAAAGGCGAAAAACGCCGAAGTATGGTAGAGGTGATGACTGAGCTTTTTGACCGTTCCGAACCCTTGGTGGTTTTGGTGACCCCTGAAGGCACACGAAGCAAACGAACCAATTGGAAAACGGGTTTTTACTATGTAGCCATGAATGCCAATGTTCCAATCGCATTGGGCTATGTGGACTTCAAAACCAAAATTGCAGGAGTCGGAAAAGTCATTCATCCAAGTGGTAATATAGAAAAAGATATGCGTGAAATCGTGGAGTTTTACAATACCATCAATGGTAAAATCCCTGCAAATTATAGTCCTGATTTGCGGTATTCTGGAACTCAGAAGTGGGAAATGAAAACAAAAGAATCAAGAGGTTAAAATTCCTCTAGCTGTTGTAAGGTTTCGAGGTGTAATCTTTCGGAAGAATGGAGAAAAGTGACCTCTCGAAACCGATTCCCAGCCCGATAAAAAGATGTGTTGTCGGTTTCGGGCTTAATGCGTAGAGAGGATTTTCCAAAAGACACACCTCACTTGGGCAAAATCTTGGAAAACGCCCCCTTCAACTTTAGCAAATGGAGGTTCTTGTATTGCAGCACCTGATGGTGAATGGCTCATTGAACCTGTGGTGAATCAAGAAGGTTTGATTACTGCTACTTTGGACTTGAATCGGGTTTTTGAAGATCGGCAAAATTTTGATGTTTCGGGGCATTATTCTCGACCTAATGTGACTACTTTGGTAGTGAATCGGGAGAGACAGGCTGTATTGAAGTTTAAAAATATAAACAGATGAAAACCAAACTATTTTATTTCTTATTCATTTACATATTCAGCATTTCAGCTTGTGGCGTTAAATATTCGTTTACAGGCACTTCAATCAACCCCGATGTTAAAACCGTCAGTGTAGAACGGATTCCTAATCAAGCAACTTTGGTAGTTCCTTCTTTGAGCCAAACATTGGAGGAAAAACTAAAAGACAAGTTTACGATTGAAGCTCGATTAGACTTAGTAGCAGAAGAAGGAGATGCTGCTTTTATTGGAGCTATTACCCAATACAATGTAAATCCTGCTGCTTCAGGTGCAAACGATCAGGCTGCTCTGAATCGCCTTACTATTGCAGTCAAAATGGAATACATCAATGCTGTCAGTGATGTAAATTGGTCGAACACCTT
>JBMYXW010000809.1:0-1998 GCA_049608825.1 Chitinophagales bacterium | reverse complement strand
TAATTATCTGCTTATTTGATACATTTAGAGCCAATTAATCCACTCTAAACTTTAATCTTACCAATCCACCTCATTCATTTTTATCAACTTCCCTTTGAGAAAAACAATACTCAATGAATGACTATCCTAAGATTGGTTAACTTCAATTTCCAAAATAATAATTCTTAAAATATTTAAAGTAAAAAAACAAACATCCAAATTTGAACAAAAGCGGAAATTAGTTATTTTTAAGTTCAACAATTCTATTTACATCTAATCTGTTGTACAAAATTCAGATAACATTTTTTTCTCTTTTATGGCATACAAAAGCACCCGTAACTGTTTATTAGACCTCGAAAAACACGGACACATCGTTCGCATCTCTGAAGAAGTAGATCCTTATCTTGAAATGGCTGCCATACATCGGCGAGTATTTGAAGCCAATGGACCTGCAATATGGTTTGAGAATGTAAAAGGCAGCAAGTTTGAAGCCTGTTCCAATTTGTTTGGCAACATGGAACGTAGTAAATTCATGTTTCGGGATACCTTGAAACGAGTTAGTAAGCTGGTACAACTGAAGGCAGACCCAAGTGTGGCATTGAAGCAACCGTGGAAATTTTTGGATGTGCCTTATACAGGATTGACCGCCCTTCCAAGCAAGGCTTGGTTTTCTAAACCCGTCCTCCAAAACGAGTGTAAAATCAGCGACTTACCCCAAATTCAATGTTGGCCAGACGATGGCGGACCTTTTGTGACTTTGCCTTTGGTGTATAGCGAAGACAGCGAGAAGCCTGGGATTATGAAGTCCAATTTGGGTATGTACCGAATTCAATTGGGCGGCAATGACTATGTTCAAGACGAAGAAATTGGGCTTCATTACCAACTACATAGAGGCATCGGAGTCCACCAATCCAAAGCCAATGCCAAAGGTGAACCCTTCAAGGTAAGTGTGTTTGTAGGCGGTTCACCTGCTCATATTTTGTCGGCAGTCATGCCCTTACCCGAAGGCTTGCCCGAGGTTGCCTTTGCAGGAGCGATGGGTGGACGGCGGTTTCGGTATGCGTATCAGGATGGTTTTGGGGTATCAACGGATGCAGACTTTGTCATTACGGGAACGGTTTACAAAGGCGAAAACAAACCCGAAGGCCCTTTTGGAGATCATTTGGGTTATTATAGTTTGACACACGATTTTCCCTTGATGAAAGTACACAAGGTTTGGCATCGTAAGGATGCGATTTGGTCTTTTACGGTAGTTGGGCGACCGCCACAAGAAGATACACAGTTTGGGGCATTGATTCACGACATTACGGGACCTGTGATTCCAAGCGAAGTACCAGGATTGCATGAGGTTAATGCGGTGGATGCCGCAGGCGTACATCCCGTTTTATTGGCGATTGGCAGCGAAAGATACACACCTTATTACGAACGAAAACAACCTCAGGAAATCCTCACAATTGCGAATCACATCTTGGGCTTTGGGCAGATGTCTTTGGCAAAATTTTTAATTATTGCAGCCAAAGAAGACGACCCACAACTTGATACTCATGATATTTCCAATTATTTGCAGCATGTATTGAAGCGAATAGACTGGCGACGGGATTTGCACTTTCACACCAAAACCACAATTGACACATTGGATTATAGCGGAACGGGTTTGAATGCAGGTTCAAAGGTAGTGATGGCGGCAGCTGGTCCAACGATTCGTAGTTTAGACACTGTTTTGCCGAGTGATTTGACGCTGCCTGATGATTTTCATACGCCCAAAATTGTTATTCCTGGTGTTTTTGCAGTTTCAGCACCAAAGTACAAAAATGAAAAAAGTGCCATAGAGGAAGTAGAGCGTTTTAACACAACTATGTCAAATTATGGTCGAGACAAATTGAAGAATTTGCCGCTTATTGTACTCACCGATGACAGCGAATTTGTGGCTCGAACGCTCAATAATTTTCTTTGGACAAGTTTTACTCGTTGCAATCCCTCGCACGATATTCATGGTATTGAGGCATTTGTGGAACACAA
>JBMYXW010000808.1:0-2006 GCA_049608825.1 Chitinophagales bacterium | reverse complement strand
GTACGCCGTCATGCTGAAATATTGTCAGCGTATTAGATCGACAGCCTGTTAATTCTCCTTTTATTGTAATTTCTTTGGCACTAAGAGGCTGAATAATAAGAAAAGAAAGACACCAAATAAATAAAGTATGACACACAAAGAGTTTACAACAGCTTATGCCAAAAAGCTGAAAATCAAAGAATCAACTGCCGAGCGATACATTGAATCTATGGTAGAAATTATGTGTGAAGAATTTGACAAAGGAGAAAGCGTCACTGTCAAAAATATGGGGCGTTTTTATTGTGGTACTCCAAGATATGGTTCTTCTGAAACCAAAGCTTTTAAGTTTACACCTGCTCGACGAATTAAGGATGTTTTGGGTTGGGCATGATTTGTTTGAGAATCATAGAGTAATTGTCTATTTTCGTAGAATAAAATTGTTGAAAATGATGGATAAATTTAAGAATATTGCGGGTTTGCCTGAAAAAGTTTTTATCACAGACTTTAGTATTGAAAATTACTATGCTGTTAAGTCAACTTCTATTCAATACCTTCCTAAAAAAACTTCTTGGATATTTTTAACAGGTGAAAATGGAGCAGGTAAATCCTTGGTTTTGCAGGCTTTAGCCATTGGATTGTATGGAAATATGGAAGATGTAATTATTCCTAAAAATAAAAAAACAGTTATTGAGGTAACTTATCAATCACGAAATACTGTGTATGAAAATAGTACAAAACAAAAAACAAAGCTCAATCCCTTACCTTATTTGGCTTGTTTTGGACCTATTCGCTTAGACATTTTAACAGAAGGCTCTGAAAACAAAAGTGCAAAACGTTCAACAGCTACTTATGGTTTGTTTGGTAATTATGATGCCTTGTTGAAGAATATCGAGACGGAACTCAAATTTGCATTTTACGAAAATCAGAAAAAGTATGATGTCCTCATAGAGATGCTTAAAAAAGTCATTCCAACTTTGCATAAGGTAAATTTTGACAAGCAGAATCGAACCATTCGATATATTGAAAAAAGCACAAAGGAAAATGAAGAGATTTACCAAGCAGTTTCTTTTTCGGAGTTGGCAACAGGTGTCAAAAGTATTATAGCCATGGTTGGGGATATCTATATTCGTTTCAGTAGTTTGATGCAAAAAGGCAGGAAATTAGATAAGTATTTTACCTCCGAAGATTTGTATGGTATCGTTATTATTGACGAACTGGACTTACATTTACACCCAAAATGGCAGAAAAACTTACCTTCCTTGCTTTCCAATGTTTTTCCAAATATTCAATTTATTGCTTCTACCCATAGTGCAATCCCAATTTTGGGTGCGCCTGAGAATAGTGTGTTGTTGCGTGTAAATAGAAATAAGGAAGAAGGAATTACAGTTGAACGCTTGGAACACTTAGAAGAACAATTGAAAAATCTTACTCCGAACTTGATTTTGACTTCTGAAATTTTTGGAATGCAAGATATTTTCCCAACCACACATGATAAATCCGAACGGATTCAGACAGAAAACACGATGGACGAACTAAAAGAAAATGAGGAGGTAATGGAAGCCTTGAAATCCTATATGGGAACTGAGAAGGAAGATGAATTATTGAAATTATTCTCAAAATAAAGCTCTCAAATCGTGATTTCAAATAATAGAAAATCTCAATTTCCTATTCCTAATGCTTTGAAAAATGCGAAAGTTAAAATGCAGCGTATTGCTCAAACGAAGGATAAAAAAGCCATTAAGGATAGTATTTATAAAGGAGAAAAAACGGTAAAAGGGCAAAAAAAATATGCAGTTAGAGAAACTCTGAAAACAATTTATCACAACAAATGCGCTTACTGTGAAAGCATTGAAGCTAAACCTGAAATAGAGCATTATCGCCCTAAAAAGGGAGTCAAAGGAATTATACATGATGGGTACTATTGGCTTTGTTATGAATGGACTAACTTAATTCCAAGCTGTCGTTATTGCAATACAGAAGGAGGAAAAGGTGATTATTATCCAATTATGGGGAGTCGAGTAATTGAA
>JBMYXW010000807.1:0-2008 GCA_049608825.1 Chitinophagales bacterium | reverse complement strand
GGACGGAATTTATTCCGTTCATAGACAACCTACTCGGACTAAAGTCCAAGCTACTGCAATATGAAAAAATAATTGCCAGAGCTAAGTTAAGTAATCAAATAGAAAAGGTTTAGAAGCTTATGTTTGAAAGTTTACAGGAACGGTTAGACAAAACCATACAGAATATAAAGGGGCAAAGCAGGCTTACAGAGCTGAATATTGCCTCTGCTTTGAAGGAGATTCGCCGAGCATTGGTCAATGCAGATGTGAACTACAAGATTGCCAAAGAATTTACGGCAAAGGTCAAAGACGAAGCATTGGGTCAAAATGTCATCACAGCAGTAAAGCCTGGTGAATTGTTGGTCAAAATAATGTACGATCAATTGACCGCTCTGATGGGAGGACAGGCTACAGAGTTGGATTTGAGCCAAAAACTCAATGTGATTCTCATTGCAGGTCTGCAAGGTTCTGGTAAAACAACTTTCACTGCAAAACTTGCCAAATTCCTTAGAAAACATAAATCTCAACGACCTTTATTAATTGCAGGGGATGTATATCGTCCTGCGGCAATCAAGCAGTTGCAGATTTTGGCAGAGGGCATCAAAATTCCTGTTTATACCGAAGAAGGCAGCAAAAACCCTGTTGAAATCGTCAAAAACGGACTTGAGTACGCCAAAGTGCATGGCAATAATTTGGTCATCATTGATACGGCAGGTCGTCTAGCGGTCGATGCGGATATGATGAACGAAATTAGCGCAATTAAAAAAGTCGCAAATCCCAATGAAATTTTGTTTGTTGTGGATTCCATGACAGGTCAAGATGCAGTTAATACTGCCAAAGCCTTCAATGATAGGTTGGATTTTGATGGGGTAATTTTGACAAAACTGGATGGTGATACCCGTGGTGGTGCCGCTTTATCCATCAAATATGTCGTCAACAAGCCTATTAAATTCACAAGTTATGGTGAAAAATTAGAAACAATAGCCGTTTTCCACCCCGATAGGATGGCCGAACGAATCTTGGGAATGGGGGATGTGCGAACATTGGTGGAAAAAGCACAGCAGAACTTTGACGAAAAAGAAGCTCAAAAACTTCAAAAGAAAATCCGCAAAAACCAGTTTGACTTCAATGACTTCAAAGCTCAATTGAAACAAATCAAACGAATGGGAAGTGTCAAAGACCTTCTTGCGATGATTCCAGGGATGGGTAAAGCCATCAAAGATGTAGATATTGACGAGAATTCCTTCAAAAAAATTGAGGTAATTATTGACTCAATGACCCCAAAAGAGCGAGCCAATCCTGGATTGATGAATGCAAGCCGCCGTAGAAGACTCGCAATAGGAAGTGGAAATACACTGCAAGACGTAAATCAGTTTATGAAACAGTTTAATGAAATGCGTAAAATGCTGAAAACAATGTCAAAATTGTCGTCTGCAGGACGTGCATTTAAAGGTTTACCGAATCAGAAGTGAGAAGCAATAAGCGAGAGGTAGGAAATAAGGAGTAAGATATATTTTGTATTTCACTTCTGATTTCTCAAACAATAAAATATTACTTCTTCACTTCCGATTTCTCAAAAATGAAACCTCGCTTCTCCCAATTCTCAACATATCTCACTTCCAACCTACCATTCTATCTCCTAACCATTATTGGCTTGCTCGTTCTGCAATCTCACGCCAAAAATGCAGACAACGAATCATTGAAGTGGATGTTGAAGCCTGTGAGTATAGGTGTTTCGATGGTCACAGATTTGTCCTTTTCTTTTAATCAAGAACTGGGTTATGTCGCTGAAAACAACGTTTTTACCATCGAAAAAAGCTGTGCAGGAATCAATTTTTTCAGTATAGCACTACTTACCATAGTTTTTTCCTTTTTGAAGGAATTTTCCCGTCCTCTATATAAATTATTGACTTTTGGCAACTTTATAATCTTGACTTTCGTTATAACGATAATTGTGAATGTGTGTCGAATAGTCGTTTCTGTTCAACTCATTGGTTTGGGTGAAAAATGGTCGCTACTTGCTTCTGAC
>JBMYXW010000806.1:0-2015 GCA_049608825.1 Chitinophagales bacterium | reverse complement strand
AACATGGGGAAAGTCATTACTTTTAGCAATCACAAAGGCGGCGTAGGAAAAACTACTTCTACGGTCAATGTAGGTGTCGCACTTTCACAAATGGGACAGAAAGTCTTGTTAATTGATTTGGACCCACAAGCGAATTTAACGCAAAGTTTTGGCATCACCAAAGCAGACTTCAATATCTACGAAGCATTGATTGGTCGTTATGAACTTCGTTGGGTTTCTATAAACGAAAATTTGGATGTTGTTCCTTCTACTTTAGATTTGTCGGGGGCAGAGATTGAATTGAGTGGAGAACCTGGTCGAGAGTTCATTTTGAGAGAATTGATAGAACCGATTCGAGACCAATACGATTATATTCTGTTAGATACACCTCCTTCTTTGGGGCTTTTGACAGTTAATGCTTTGGCAACAACCAATGCAGTGTATATTCCCCTTCAAGCGGAGTATTTAGCATTGCAGGGATTGACCAAACTCACAACGGTTATTCGCAAAATTCAACGCCGACTCAATCGAAAATTGGAGTTGGGTGGTGTATTTCTCACCCAATATGACAATCGTAAAATTCTCAATCGGGAAGTAGCCCAAACGGTTGCCGATTTTTTTAAAGACAAGGTTTTTAAGACCAAAATTCGGAACAATATATCTTTGGCGGAAGCCCCTTCGCTTGGCAAAGACATTTTTAATTACAGCAAAAAAAGCAATGGGGCGAAGGATTATATGAGTTTGTCGAAGGAAATCATAGCGAGGAATAGTTAGAAGGCAGTAATTGGACTGGCAATTAGCTCTCCCCAATTATCGAATGATAGACTTCTCCCAAAATTTATCTGCTCGTTTGATGCAAGCTGCTTCGTCAGCCTCTTCGTTCCACTTTGTCAAACCATCGTAATCCAAAGTTTTGTAGAAAACATACAGTTCCCCACCAATGATTTTGAAGTTTTCGGGATCAGCAGCATATTTGTCAGCTTTATATCCATCTTTCATTCCCTCAATTGACATGCCCAAAGCACACCATCCTCCATATTTGGGGAGATAACTTTCAGGGTTTTCTTTAAAAGTATTTAGGTTTTTGCGGTTGGAGAAATGAAAAGTTGCATCTCGGTAAACTGTTGCGAATTTTTCTTCTCCTTTGATTGCTTTTTCATTTTTGAAGTAGGCAACGACATCATAACCCAACAAAACAATTCCTTTTTTGGTGAGATTGAAGGTTTTGAGAAGGGAAGGTAATTTTTGTTCTTCCTTTTCTTTTACAGAATTGGAACTAATAACACTGGTTTTCTCTACTTTGGAGTTGGAAGGAGGAGTGTTTTGGGATAAGTCAGTAGTTGTTATGGAAACTTCTTCGGGCTTTGAAATGACTATATCTGAGACAGAGACAGGAGACAGAGAATTATTGGGGGTTGAATTATTTGTAAATTCGAGAAAATCTTGTTTTTCATCACTTTGAGTTTGGTAATCCATAGGTGGAGCACCAGCTGGACCAATAATAGTACCCAATTCACTATATTGCACTTGTGTTATATTGGTGCTATTGTCAGCAGAAATTTGTACTTCATACATAGTATTGAACTGATTGGGATTGATACTAGCAGTAGAGAAAGATGTGGAAAGGTCTTGAAGGAGAAGGGTAATGGTCTCCAAACTTCCTACAATCAACACATTTTGCCCTTTTCTTTGCTTCAAAATACGGGCTTGAAAAGCCGACATATTTTTGGCATCATAGGTATTGATGAAAAGTCTTTTGTTCTTAGCCACGATTTTTGCAGTTTCTTTATCAGGCATTTTATGGCTGGTATAGATGGCATGCAGGGTTTTGGTTTGAAGAGCTGTTGACAGGTCTTTGGCTCGTTGTTTTCCTGTTGGACTCAAGTCTCCTTTCAATGGCGATTGGGTTTCGGCATGTCTGACGATGTAAAGTGTTGTGGAGTTGGGGTCATTGTTGGCAAACAATGAAATAGAGAAAAAAGATAGGAGTAGGCAAAATAGAAACAACCAAATATAGGCAAGATTAAATTTGTTCA
>JBMYXW010000805.1:0-2029 GCA_049608825.1 Chitinophagales bacterium | reverse complement strand
ATAGGATTAAGAATCTTTACAGCAATTGTCTTAGCTAACGTGAGTTTTGGATAAATTAGAAGCCCATTAGGGCTGACCCCGTTTGTAGAAATAATTGTAAACTAACTCATTAGCTCCTTTAGGTGCGGCACTTTGGGGGCGCACCTAAAGGAGCTTGTAACTATTTTTCGCCATTTTCTACAAACAGAGCCGCTCATACTGAGCTAAATAATTGATTATTAATGAGAAATATCCAAAACGCACGTTTTATTAGTACACAATACTATGACTTAAAGGTATCAATTATTTTGTTGCCGACTACTTCTTATTCAGAATATCATCTCTCATTTCCTCTATTCACAGAGTATCAAAATGAATGCTTGTTACGTTTGATTATAAATAATTAAAATTCAGTTATTTACAATGATTTTAGGTTAGATAGAAACCTATGTTTCTTCAGAAAATGGTTCGAGTCTGCCTGCAATAAGCCGTAATTTTGTGGGTGTCATCAAGGCAATAATATGGAAGCCTAAATGACCCGCCTCTTACAAAATTATTAAACCATTTTTTAACTTTCAAATTTCGGTCAAATGAAAAATTTATTTGTTTTAGCCCTTCTTATTTTCAGCTTTAGTTTTACCTCTACTACTGCAAAAGCACAAGCACCACAAGTAGGCAAAACCTACTATATCGAAAGTGCAATGAGTTCTTCCCGTTACCTTGCTTCGAAGTCGGGCGGACAATCTCCAAGAACTCCCATAGTAATCGACCAAAAAACTGCCCGAAATAAAACTGCTATGCAATGGAAATTCCAATATGCAGGGCAGGGCTATTATGCCTTCATTCATAGTGGTGGTCAAGCATTGGATGTTAAAGGTGGTGGAACAGTCAGAAAAACACCTTTATGGCTTTCGCCCAAACGTTATAGCGATGCACAAAAATTTAGACTTCAACCAGCGGGAGGCGGCTATTACTATATTGTTCCCAAACTCAATCCATCCTTGTGTTTGGATGTTCAAGGGGCAAACACTGCCGTAGGTACACCGATTTGGATTTTTAACCGCAATGGTACGAATGCTCAAAAGTGGAGATTTACAGAAATTCCTCCAAGTAATTCTGGTAGTGGAACAGGTAATCATGTAGAGATTCCCAAAAATAGAATCGCAGGTTTTGCCAGCCTTATTATGGATGGTATACGATTGCGTATGAACAACTTTGGCCCTCGATACAGAGATCGAAACGATAATGTAAGCTGGTACAATGTTGATGATTCCTATTTTCGATTGGGAAACACGACTACAAGGTTTAATATACCTATGTATGTCAGAGGTATTCGAGATAAAACAGTCTATTTCCATGGTATGAATTTAATTTCTTCGGCAACCACAACTTCTTTTGAAGGAAATCGCCTTGTAGTGACTTTGAAATTTGAAGAAAATGGAACAGAATTGAAGGGGATGTGTCCAGGATGTGCCAAATTTAGAGAAGACAGTGCTGTAGCTGATTCTCAAATAAGTGATCATACTTGGAAAATATATTTGAAACTGATTCCCTACAACCGAAGTATTGCCTTTGAAGTAACGGATGTAAGGTTTTCGGGAACTGTGAGCAGAGTTGTGAGCGGATCTGAGTCAGCTCCTATACAAGAAGTATTGGTTCCCGCCATAAAAAGTGAAATAACTAAAGCTTTCCAATCTCAACGTTCTTACATAGCACAAGAAATGAAAAGAAGAACTACGGCTGCGGGGTATCGTTTTGACAATGTTGCTTCGGTGTATACATCTGGTCGCCATGTAGGGATTTTGACAAGGTAGGTATTTGTGTAGTTCTTGAATGAATTGAAAATTAATAAATTATAAAAAATAATAAAAATGAAAACATTAAATTTAAGATTATTTCTATTGGTTCTATTGTGTACCGTTCTAAGCCTACAATCTTGTACAGATGAGCCTGCAGATGGAATTTTTGATTGCCCAATCGGTTATACAGGTATCGACTGTGAAAACTTTAATCCTACAGAAGTACAATTCTTGTTAGACGCAGGTATTAC
>JBMYXW010000804.1:0-2029 GCA_049608825.1 Chitinophagales bacterium | reverse complement strand
CCAAAGCGCAAAAACCAAAGAAGCAAGACGGGACACTGAATAGTTTTTTCAAGCCGAAAAAGTAAAACATCTTTAGCAATTGAGGAAGCGTTCACCTAAACGGAAGAAGTAAGAAGGAGCGGGACACGAGCCTATGACTCCTCTTACTCGCATTCAGGCAGGGATTAATCTGTTATTTCCAGCGAGTAGATGCCAACAAACATTGTTGGAGCAATTTCTTGTAAAACATTGCAGATTTGTGTATATTTCCTTTTTAACCCAAGCCCAAAGGAAATCAGCCATGCAAAAAAAGTCAAACAAACCATTACTTTTTCCAACTACAATGAACACAAGGCTCGACGAGATTTCAAACTAACACAAGAATTGAAAACCAATCTTCCCAACTCGCACGCGTATGTCACGCAAGCGAACTATTCACGGCGTTTGTAACGCCACCTAAACACGACTCCATCTCCAAGTGCGCCATATTATCATTGGATTGAGATAGATCCTATTGTCAGTTGAAAGGTCGTTAAAAACGACAACATTTGTTAAGCACTTATTGCAAACAAGCGTAAGTAAAATAGGTCTTCAAGGAACTAAAAATCACCCTCGCGATTTTTCACATCGTCCTCCCATCCTTCGCATACTCCCTTTGAATCCCATGCAAAACATCCTCCCGGTAAATCCTCTCAAACAAATCGACCTCCTTCACCAAAGACTTTCCGCTCACAAAAGACTATATTTGTAGAAAATACCTAAAAGCAGCAAATGAAAAAATTACCCTTAGCAGAATCGGCTTTTCCAAGAATCATAGAAGAAGGCTATATCTATGTCGATAAAACCAAAGAGATATACGACCTAATCAATTACAGTCGGTATCTTTTCCTTTCTCGCCCCCGAAGATTTGGAAAATCACTGCTCATCAGCACATTGGAGGCTTTGTTCCAAGGCAAAAAGGAATTATTCAAAGGCTTGTGGATTGAAGACAAAATAGAATGGAAGCAATATCCTGTCATTCGGATAGATTTCGGTCGCTTGAATTACAATAGTTTGGAGGATTTTGAAAGAGAAATGTCTGTAATTATGGAAGAATACGCCAAAAAACATGGAGTCTCTCTGACTTCAAGGCATTATGCCTCTAAACTGAATAACTTGATATTGCGCATTTACGAAAAAACAGGCAAAGAAGTAGTTGTATTGATTGATGAATACGATGCTCCAATTGCTCGAAATATCACAGACTTGGCAATTGCCGAAAAATACCAAAATTCCCTTCGAGATTTTTACAGCATCCTCAAAGCCTCCAACAATGAACTCAAATTTGTGTTCTTAACAGGCATTTCCAAATTTGCGAAGATGTCTATCTTTTCGGTGGTCAATCTAATGAAAGATGTGAGTCTCAAACCACAATTCGTGAATATTTTGGGGTTCACATTGAAGGAATTGCAAGACTATTTTGGAGGCTATATTCGTCAATTTGCCCAAAAAGAAAAACAAACCGAAGCCCATTTATTGGAGCAAATAGCGACTTGGTATGATGGATATTCATGGGATGGAAAGCACAAATTATTCAACCCCTATTCCATTGTAAATGTACTCCAAGACCAAAGGTTTAATAATTATTGGTTTGAGACAGGTACGCCCCGTATTCTGATACAACTGATACAGGAAAAATACGCTCAAGAAAGAGAAAAAGCTCCGACAATGGAGGAATTTGAAAACAAATATGCGGTTGCTTTAGATAGCAACTACGACTTGCAACAAAAAATCCCCTTAACCAAGTTATTGTACGAAACAGGTTATCTCACCATCAAAGAAATAGAAACCATCGACTATGACGACCTTTTCACATTGGGCTACCCCAATCGAGAGGTTCGTAAATCTTTCAATACCTTCATATTAGCCTCTTTTTCCAATAGCCAAACCAACCTGATACAGTCCAAAGGAACACTAATGAAAAAAGCCCTCCTTCAAAAAGACAAGGACACTTTCCTCAACATTCTGCGTTCTCTCTTTGCAGGGCTTCCCTATCAGCATCGAAAACAAG
>JBMYXW010000803.1:0-2032 GCA_049608825.1 Chitinophagales bacterium | reverse complement strand
AAAAGAGGAAGAAGGATTTTACTTGGAACTAAACACCAACCTCAAACCTCCAAAATATTGGAACATTGAAGTCCCCAAAAGTGAATTGAAGTTTTACCGTTCTTCAGTTTTCAAACAGGTGAGCCAACAACTACAAAAACGCCAAAAAGTGCCGACCTCCAAAATTGATGTTCCCAAAACCTTGACGGCAACGATTGAAGCCGCAGGTTATCCGAGCTTTCACTACCTCCAACAAAGTGAACTGCCCGAATATTTGATGCTTTTGCCGCAAGACAAAACCACAACCAAAGACCAAAAACTGCAATTGTTTGATTCTTGGTACGAGGCATTGAAGGAACAAGAAGTGTTTGTGCATCGCTTTTTCTACCAGACTGATAAGACTGAATGGTGTACGAATGAGGCAGGAAATGTATTGCATATTAAGGAAGTATATGCTCGTTATGGCAATTGTCGTTTGTTGGCTTTTGTATATCTCCCTAACCCCCGAACCTCCCCCCAACCCCCTCCAAAGGAGGGGGAGATACGTACAAACTCCCACTCCTTTGGAGAGGGCTGGGGGGAGGTAGATTGGCAAGAAAAAGTTTTTTTGAGTATAAACCAACCCTCAAAAGAAGCACAAAACTGGGCAGTACAAAACGACCTTTTATTGATGCCTGCCAATTTGGAAAGTTTGACCCAACTCAACCAAGTGTTTGAAGGCGAAGGTTATGCACCCAACTTCAATCCTACTCAAAAATCAAGCGATAAATGGAAGGGTTTGAGTACGGTAGAAACCGTTCGAGAATTGAAGCGGACACTCAACAAGACAAGCTTCAAATGGCTGTGTGCTACGGCGGTGTACCCCGAAATGAATTGGGATTTGACCGTTTATATTGGCGAAGCTTTGTTTGACGAGCGAACCTTGACAAGAGAAGAAAATGTGATGTCTTTGGTGAATTTACCGTGGTTCAGAAAGGGAGCGATGCCCGAGGGATTGCGAATGGCGTTGATGGCGCAATTGGATGAACACAGCCAATATTTGGTGAGAGATGCGCTTTTGCATTTATTAAAGCTGAATCCATTGGTAGGAGAGGAGTACAGCGCAGAATTTTTTGATTATCAGTTGCATATTGCCTTAGAAGATGCCCAATTGCATCCCGAAGACGAACACAAATTGTCGACTTTGAGGCATTTGACCGAGCAAGCTTTATTTGCAGAAAGTCGCTATCAGCGAGTAGTTTTGCGATACATCGTAGAACAGGGCAAAGAAGGGAAGGGCGCATTGTTGAATTTGGGCAAATCGTTTGCTAATAAATTCAAACGAGAAGACATTGCAGTGGAAGGACTTTTGACCAGCAAAAAAACGGAAAAAGTCACTTATGTTTATCCCAAAACACATCTTGCAGGGCGTTTGGCATCCATGTTTGTAGATATTATTTTCAGTGTTTTCTTCTTTATGGCAGGTTGTTGCGTGGTCGTTTTGCTTCAATCCGAAATCGTTGCGGTTATTGCAGGGGGAATGGCTTTGTGGGTTTATCTGAGTATGGACAGTTGGACAGAAGGTTCGGGCTTTGGGAAGTATGCGGTTTATCGGGTGATTGATGTGCGAACGAACAAGCCTTGTAGTGCTGGGCAATCTGCGGTGAGGCGGTCGTTTCCGATTATGTTGGCTGTTTTAGTGGGATTGATTACTTTTTCTATCCGAATAACAGAATTCTTTTTTGATACTGATGGGGTTGTTATGACAGCTTTCATATTGGTTATGGCTTACCTTGTTCCATTTTTGTTCAATTCTGACGGAAGAAAACTGACAGATTATTTAGCGGGTACACAAGTAGTCACCGAAGAAGATTACCAAGCAGGGAATTTTGAAGTAGTGTCTTCTGGTTCTCCAAGAAAAGTCAAGGATAATAATGGAATTTATCCAAGAGCAAGTGCTATTAAGCGTTTAAATGCACTAAGGATAGATATAGGAGTTATGCTTGTTGTTAGCATCTTAATGTTTGGGTGTCTTGTTGTAATATATGGGTTGTTTGGTGAGCAATCAATTCGC
>JBMYXW010000802.1:0-2035 GCA_049608825.1 Chitinophagales bacterium | reverse complement strand
GACAATCAGTTCTTTGTTCCAAAGGTTTCTATCTTGATTTTCATACAAAACAAATGCTCCCGACTTATTGTATCTCGCTTCAAATCTGGACGCATGAAAGCACATCAAGGACAGCAAAGCATTGACTTTGGGAAGGTTGGTAGAGGGATTTTGTATGAGCAACAAGGTAAGGCGCATTGCCTCAAGGCACAGGTCTTTTCGCAATGTTTTATCATTGCAGGTAGAGTAGTAGCCTTCATTGAAGAGCAAATATAGGGTGGTGAGTACGGTATCTAAGCGTTTGCTGATTTCTGTGTCTTTGGGAAAGGTGATTTCTTTATCGTGTTTGCGAAGGCTGTTTTTGGCTCTATAAAGTCGCTTATTGATGACTTGTTTGTTGGTTAATAATGCGGAAGCGATTTCATTGATGGCAAAACCACAAAAAATACGCAGTGCCAAAGTTATCTGTGATTCGGTGGTGAGCAAAGGGTGGCTAATGGCGAACATCATCCGCAATTGGCTGTCTTCAATGTTTTGTTGGCTAAGGTCAATTTCTAAGTAATAGGTTTCTTCTTGGTTCAGTTTTAGATTGGGTTCGATTTTTTCAATACGAATTTTTTCTCTTCTCAAGTAGTCTCTTGCTCTGTTTTTGGCGACTGTATAAAGCCACCCTACTTGATTGTCGGGCAATCCTTTTTTACTCCAAGTTTCGGCAGCCAACACAAAAGTGTCGCTTACGATGTCTTCTGCAATTTGGATATTGGACAATCCAAATGCCTTGCAGAGTACTGCTACCAATTTACTGTACTCTGCTCGGAATAAATTTGGAATCAGGCTATTATCATTCATCTTTACCAATTATACACCAAATTGTCTTAGATGGTGATCAATGTGTTTGTAGGCAAGAATACCAATTTGTTCGCTATTCATTTTGCCGAAAAATGGATGGACAAAATTGCTATAATTTTCTGGATTTTGTGAAGGATATTTCTCCAATAAATCTGTCCATACAGATTTGAGTATTTCAACATCACCTGTCTTTTGTATCTTCAAATCAGGATGTGTAGGGCTGTTTTTAGCCAAAGGAGCATCGTCTTTGATGCTGGCTTTGAGTGCCAATTTTCCAAAAAGCACTCCAAGAAAACGGCGTTTTAGTTTTGTCTCTAACAGCAGCATCTTTTCGTTTTCTATACAATGTTTCACCATCTGATAGGCATCCATTTTGCCCCATTGTGCTACTGAATCGTTGCTGAGGTTTTGAATTCTTGATTTGAAATCCTTGATAATTTGAGGATTGAATACATTTTTCATGTTGAATTGGTTTATATTTAAAGAAATGAATAAAGAATCAAAAATGTTTTTTTAGTAACAAGGAAAAAATAAGTTGAACATTTGAGATAAAGACTTTTGAAGTTTCTTTTTTGAAGAGGGTTGATTTTCATTGTAATCGAGCATCTTTAAAACAAAACTTCAAAAGTCTAATTGTAGGAGTTATTCTTTGACCGTTACTTAGAGGTTAAGTGGCATAAAATCACGGATTTCCACATGCCCTCCAGTTCCCAATATGGGGCAGTTTTTGGCTATTTCAATTGCCTCATCATAATCCTCCGCTTTGACAACCATATAACCTCCAATGATTTCTTTTACCTCCGCATAAGGACCATCTGTAACAATATTGCCAGGCTTGACCAATCTTCCTTCATAACTCAATTGATTGGTACTGACAAATTTGCCTTGAGCTGCAACCCCTCCAATCCAATCGTGCCATTTTTTGATTTCTGCTGCAATATCTTCTTGAGAAGGAATAACAGTTGAAGGTACATGTCTGAAAAGCATCATAAATTCTTTCATTTGATTGTGTTTTTAAGTTTATTAAATTCAAATACACCCCAATGACGAATGAGGTGATTGAAATAGGACAGGAAGAAAATATTTTTTTTGAAAAAAGGCAAAAAACAACTGTAACGATTTTTCATAAATGCAATACGTTATTGAAAGATAATAAAAATGGATAAAAATTTTATTGCGAAATTTATACAAGGAGATACCAATACTT
>JBMYXW010000801.1:0-2036 GCA_049608825.1 Chitinophagales bacterium | reverse complement strand
TATCGAAAATTCATCAAACCGTTTGGAGTCGGCAATGAATAAATCGTGGATATTCAAATTTTTTATTTGGTCATAATGAGCTTGTAGGTTCTTCCAACTTTTAGTTTGAGTAGGGTCTTTTTTTTGAAGCATGGTAATTAGATTGAGAGTTGTTCGTTTGGTAATATAAAAACGGAAAAATACCACCTTTTTCAAAGAATAGTATTTTTTTTACATTATTTTTATTGGTAGGATGGAATTTATTCCGTCCAAAGTTTTACAAATAAAATTAAAATAAACAACTATATGCGAATTGTTTTCATGGGTACGCCTGATTTTGCAGTACCTTCTTTAGATATTTTACTTCAAAACGGTTATGACATCGTAGGGGTGATGACGGCTACGGACAAAAGGGCAGGGCGTGGCAATAAGTTGCAACAATCAGCCGTAAAAAAATATGCCTTGGAAAAAGGTCTGAACATTTTGCAGCCCAGAAATTTGAAAAATGCGGAATTTCAAGCAGAGTTAGCGGCTTTGAAGGCAGACCTGCAAGTGGTCGTGGCTTTTAGAATGTTGCCTGCTGCGGTGTTTGAAATGCCTCCAAAGGGTACGATTAACCTTCACGGTTCGTTGTTGCCGCAATATCGAGGGGCTGCTCCCATCAACTGGGCGGTTATCAATGGCGATACAGAATCGGGTGTAACCACCTTTTTTATTGAGCAAAAGATTGACACAGGTGAAATGATTTTTCAAGCCAAAGTGCCGATTGCCGAAACGGATACAGCAGGAGATTTGCACGATGCTTTGCAGGAAGTGGGAGCGGAGTTGCTTTTGAAGACCGTGAATGCAATTCGAGACGGAGAGTATCCCCGAACGAAGCAGGTTATTGAAGGGGAAATCAAAAAAGCTCCCAAAATTTTCAAGGAAACTTGTGAAATCAATTGGAACCAAAGCACCGAAACGATTTACAATTTCATTCGTGGGATGAGTCCTTATCCGACTGCTTTCACATATTTGGGCGGCAAATCATTGAAGGTCTTCAGCAGTACCAAAATTATTGAAGGACATGAATATGAGTCAGGTACTTGGGTCTCGGATGGGAAGACTTTTTTACGAGCAGCTACAATAAACGGCTTTATTGATTTGAAGGAGATTCAATTGCAGGGCAAAAAACGGATGATGGCGGATGCTTTTTTGAGGGGCTATCGTTTGGGGGAGGATTGTGTGGTGGTGTAGGGAGATGTATTGTTTTGCTTTTAGTCAGTAAACACTGAAGTCTTGCGTTTTTTTCGAATAATGGGGATGTTCTATGTGGAAGACTTTATCATACTGCCTGCATCAGTTTAGGATTTAGGATTACATGATTTGTGATTTTAGAGTTTTGATTTTTAAACATCAAATATCAAAAAGCATGTAATCGTAATTCGTAAACCTATCAGTGATGAGCCTTTAATATTTTATGGCACCAGGTTAGGAGATTGTTAAAAATCTTTAAGATGTGAGGAGGAAGGAACGTTTTTTTGTCAATACAAGTTGATAAAGCAAAACAGTAACCTTCAAAAAATATCTTAGAAATGAAAGCATTGATGAAACAGTTCCCTAAAGTGAAAACGGATGAGTTGAGTTATATCGAACAATTGGTTCAAAACTTTGACGAAGAAGATATGAGCCTTTTTGCAGAACGTTATAAGGCACAGCGATACAGTCCGAGATTTATTATGGCGATGAACTTGTTGGCATTCATGGGTTTTGCAGGTGTGCAACGTTTTTTGTTGGGAGAAACGGGGATGGGAATTGCCTATATTTTCACATGGGGATTCTTGGGGATAGGAATTGTGTATGATTTGATGAAACACAAAGAAATGACCTTGGATTATAATGAAAAGGTTGCTTTTGAAGTAGCACAAGACGTGAAGTATATGCGTGTTGATGTATAAGTGCCGAACAATTTTGAATGCACTAAAAATCAATTCATTACCCGATTCTTAATGTTAGGTTATTTTTGGCTTATGAAACAAGGATAGTCTCAAAGACTACCGTTGTTTATATCGCAATCA
>JBMYXW010000800.1:0-2054 GCA_049608825.1 Chitinophagales bacterium | reverse complement strand
TAGCCACAATAACCTCTGATGATTTACTTCATCAAAGAATTTTGCTAAGTCTATATCCACTACTCTTCCCTTCCCTGATTTTACTATCTGACTGGCTTGATGTAGGGCTTGGTGTGCACTTCGATTAGGTCTGAAACCATAACTATTTGATGAAAATTTAGGGTCATAAATCCTTTCCAATACTTGTTTAATTGCTTGCTGGACTACACGATCCTTTACTGTTGGTATTCCCAGTTGTCTAAGTCCACCTTTCGGCTTTGGAATTGACACCCCTTTGACCATCTGAGGTTCATAGATACCTGATTGTATTTCCTTTTGAAAATTCTGCCAATTCTTTACAAACCAACTTCCAAATTCTTTTACACTCATACCATCTACTCCACTTCCCCCTTTGTTCTGCTTTACCTGTTTATAGGCTTGTGCTAGGTTACTATAGTCTGTTATTTTCTCTAGTAACCTCATCGTTTGATTCCGTTCCTTTTCACATATAGAAAGCCACTCAGGGTTTACCTTTCCGCTCTTTTCATACCATACGGGTATGTCCTCTGCAAATAGGTCATTGCTTGGAGTACATTCTCCCTGTCTTGCAGATTTCATCTGACTCTGCAATTGTTTCCTACCCTTTTTCATTCGCTTTTACTATTAAAAAAAAAAACTCCTCAATTTTAAGGATTCAGTCCTTCGCTCCATTTCCATTACAGAAATTTCTTCACTACTATGACTTCGGCTGACTTCTGTACAGAGGCTTTGCTACGCCGTTTCGCTTGGTTTCGCCTCCGACTCTCCTATACAGACCTCCTACGGTAAACTCATCTATCTTTCATTGTAACTGACATAATTTACTACCTCTGTTTACGTCCAATTATTGGGCTTCGCAGTCTATAGCCCACTTACCCACAGAGTAAGCCTTATATTATGTTTCTGTTCGTCCAGTCACAATTTTGTCGCCGACTTCCTTCAGATTCTTCCTCACGAAAGACACCCTTGTCTTTGACTAACGATTCCCATTGGATGGCTCGTTCGGGATTTTCACCCTATAGATATATGGTATGCGTAGCACACAACAGAAAAAGCTCTTTCCAAAATATGGAAAGAGCTTTTTTATTAAAATAGATTTACTTTTATAACTCTACTTCGTATTCTATGGTCATAATAATATCCTCGATGTCAGTTGCATTTAAAGCACTTGTTGATAATAAGTCCATCGACCAATTCCCAATTTCATCACCAGAAAAAGTACTAACATCAACCAATTGCTTGGCATCTGTATTTCCACTAACAGGAGAATTAAGGCTTGCCCCACTAGCTGTTGTTATATCCATTTCGTAAGTTTGTGTAGTACCCTCTTTGGTCAACACATACAAGCTACAGCCAACAATACTTCTACTAGAACCAAACTTAGTAAAGAAAGGATAATGTTTTTCCTTTAATTCAAAATCTAATTTGTGATCTGTATTTCCTGCCAATGGATTCATAAAACGATGCCAAGCCGTTCCAAACTCTTGTTTCAAGCTCATCAAGATTGTTGGTTGATTGGTATCATTCAAACGATTCAAAATCGTTTTGGTATGCTCTAAGGCAGCTGATTTTAAAACAGCTCCACCTTCTTTGGCGCAATAACGGACAGTTAAAACAACATCTGTAATGGAAGTGTAATCAAATTGCTCAATTTCTGGTAAAGACAACTTCCATCGACTGATGACACCCGCCCCTTCAAATGGCAAATAACGCTCGTCATTAAAGTTCAATTCAAACAATCCACTGTCATTCTGTGCATGGCTTGTGGCAATAGATTCTACCGCCCCATAATCTACCGTGTAATTACTTGTTGTGTCATAATTCCCATTAAAAATTGCATCGTGTCGAACTTTGTTTTGCTCCAAAGTCAAAGTACAATTCACATTCGTATGAGGTCCAACAACACAAGGAACCGAGATAGACATTGATTTAATTCGACGCAAATAATGTCCTGGATAATCCATGTCAAACCACCATTCTGGAATTTCAAGATTACAAGATCCAGTGAGTTTTAAAGCTAACAATTGCGTAGGGGC
>JBMYXW010000799.1:0-2067 GCA_049608825.1 Chitinophagales bacterium | reverse complement strand
TTGAGTTTGTGTTTGAACTTTGAGTTTGCATTTTAGAACATCCGCCATTCATCTCTTTCCGAAATTTTCAAAAAAAAAAAAACGATATGCAAAAACGAGTATTAATTGCAGGAGCAGCAGGTTTTTTAGGCTCTCATTTGTGCGACAAATTTATTGAAGAAGGTTATGAAGTCATTGGAATGGACAACCTTTTGACGGGTAATATGGACAATATCAAACACTTATTTCCATTGAAGCAATTCCATTTTCACCACCACGATGTCACCAAATATATTCATATTTCGGGCAAATTGGACTACATCATGCACTTTGCTTCGCCTGCAAGCCCTGTTGACTACCTCAAAATGCCTATCCAAACCATGAAAGTGGGTTCTTTGGGTACGCACAATTTGTTGGGATTGGCAAAAGCGAAAGGGGCAAGAATGTTGGTAGCTTCAACTTCGGAAGTCTATGGCGACCCTGAGGTTCACCCACAAGTGGAAGAATATTGGGGGAATGTAAATCCAATTGGACCAAGAGGTGTTTATGACGAAGCCAAGCGATTTTTGGAGGCAATGACAATGGCTTACCACACTTTCCATGGGGTAGAAACCCGCATTGTCCGTATCTTCAATACTTATGGACCTCGCATGAGACTACATGACGGTCGTGCATTGCCGAACTTCTTTTACCAAGCCATTACGGGCAAAGACATTACTATATATGGTGATGGTTCTCAGACACGTTCGTTTTGTTATGTGAGTGATTTGGTGGATGGAATTTACCGTTTGCTATTGAGTGATTATCACTTGCCTGTCAATATTGGCAACCCAGAGGAAATCACCATCAAAGAATCTGCCGAAGAAGTTGTTTCTTTGACCAACACAGATAGCAAGGTGATTTATACACCTCTCCCAAAAGATGACCCCAAACAGCGCAAACCAGATATTACCAAGGCTAAAGCTATCCTTAATTGGGAGCCTAAAGTCGGTAGAAAAGAAGGTTTTGCGAATACTTATGAATATTTTAAGCAGGTGATTATGGAGAAAGAACCTCAATCTATTGCGTAACAACTTCAAGTACAAAATTCAAATTCAAATTCAATATGGCTATTTATGTTGAATTTGAGTTTGAATTTCCTTTGACTTGCAGTTTGTTGTCGCACAATTAGTTGAGTTTGAACTTGAGCTTTGAATTTAAATTTACTTCGCCACCTTCAACGCAAACCCCACTCCCCTCTTATTTTCAATAAGCACATTTTTATCCGACTTCAAATATTTACGCAATCGGCTGATAAACACATCCATACTTCGCCCTGCAAAATAATTATTTTCACCCCACAATCGAGTCAAAATAGCCTCTCTTGTCACCACTTCCCCTTTGTTATCCAACAACAATTGAAGTAATTTTCCCTCTTGTAAGGTCAAGGTAAATTCTTTTTTGTTTCCCTTCAATAAAAGATTGTTGCGGTCGTAAGAAAAAACACCTATACGCTGCCATTCCGAATCATTTGAGCGATTTGTTCGGCGTAAAATGTTTTGAATCCGCAATACCAACTCATCAATCTCAAAGGGTTTTGTGATATAGTCATCTGCGCCCAAAGCCAAGCCTTTCACCCTGTCCAGTTTTTGGTTTTTAGCGGTCAGAAATATAAAAGGTATTTGATTGTTCAAGTTTTTTATTTTTTTTGCCAAGTCAAAACCGTCCATTTCGGGCATCATAATATCTAAAATACACAAATCAAATTCGTTGCCTTTGAAGCTCTGCCAACCCTCCAAGCCATTCCTACAAAGTTCTACTTCAAAATCATGCGCTTCCAAATAGTGCTGCATTACATTTCCCAAATCGGTATCGTCTTCAACAAGTAATAGATGTTTCATGGTTATTTTATATTTTTATGTTGATAATTATGCCCTCTTATCAGACTCCATTTCTCCTCTTTTGTCACGCAAAAATAGACATTTGAATAAGATTAATCAATAATATCTTCATCACGATACTACTCCAAATGCCCTTCTATCCAAACTCGGAAATCCAAATAATCCAAATGAAACTAGATATCCAGGCACACCAGACCCTGCAGAAGGA
>JBMYXW010000798.1:0-2073 GCA_049608825.1 Chitinophagales bacterium | reverse complement strand
GAAACGGATTGGGCAAAATTGAAGGAAGGAAAAACCGATGCTACAACTGCAAAATGGCTTCAAGATCAATATTTCCAAGCTTCTCCTGCCACTTTTATAGGAGCTTACCCTTCTATCCAAGCTTCCGAAAAATTGGAAGGAAATCCAGAACGGGGTAAAAGTATTTACGAATTGAGCTGCTTACACTGTCATGCACCTCAAGCCCATGTCACAGAATTTACGCTTGACAATTCCAGAATGAACTTCAAATTCCTACGCAATAATTTTGGTAAATACAACCACTATTCTTTGTTTCAGTTGTCTCGATATGGAACAAGTCCTAAAATGGGCTATCGTCCTTATATGCCAAATTATACTTTGGAACGGATGAGTCATCAGCAGATGGCAGATTTGAAGGCTTATATTGAAAAACAAATAAACAACTAACAAATGATTGACTTATCCCAAGCTAATTTAGAAAACCTCGTTGTCCACAAAGTCGGCAACAAACTCAGAGAAGAAGGAATTGTAGTATCGGAAGGTCTCTACAAATTTGAAAACGAAGCGGTCAGAGACAGCATGTTTAGTTATTTTGCCAAGTCGATTGAATCAGAAGAGTTTTTTCGATTCAGTCATGCCGAAGATTTGAGCCTAAACGAGATTTATACCTACGCCAAAAATATCTTTGAGGATGAAGATCATCTTTATGAAACATCTATCAGCATTTTGAAGCACTTGTACGAACAGGCTACACATCCCAAAATCAAAGAAGGTGAATTGTTTGTCGTTTATTTGAACGATTGTTTGGTCGAAGATGAATTGGTCGATGCCATCGGTATTTTCAAAGCCGAAAAGAAAGATCGTTATTTGAGCCTTCAAGAATCACAGCAGCAGGGTGGCTTGGAAATCGAAATAAAAGAAGGCACGAATCTGCGAAAATTGGACAAAGCCTGTTTGATTTTCAATACTTATGCAGACAATGGCTATCGTTTAATCGTAGTAGATGCGTTGAGTCGCAGCAAAACGGATGCTCAATATTGGAGAAATGACTTTTTGGGAACAACCCAAATTCAAGACGATTCTTTTCACACCTCCAATTACTTGAATCTCTGCAAGGATTTTTGTGAGGAGGTTTTTGCAGAAGTACACGAAGCAGATCCAAAAGACCAAGTAGCTTTCTTAAACAAATCTTTGGACTATTTCACCAAAAATGAAGCCTTTGATTTGGAGGATTTTGCTCAAGAAGTCATTGAAGAACCCGAAAGAATCAAGGAATTCAAAGCTTTCAAAAAATCTTTTGACGAGGAAAAAGGAATCACAGCCAATGAAGATTTTGGCATTTCGCAGAAGGCGGTCAAAAACATGAAACGAAAGTTCAAGAATTTTATCCGCTTAGATACGGGTATTGACATCAAACTGAATACCGAAACGAGCCATGAGTTTGTAGAACGGGGTTTTGATACGGATAAAGGGATGGCGTATTACAAGGTGTATTTTAATCAGGAGTAGGTTTTATATGCTTCAATTCTTTTGTAGTTTTTTAAACAGCAAGCTAATTTTTCTTGTTTTAATAATAAAACAAAATGAGCCAACTACAAAACCAGACAGACAAAACCTTCGCCAATTGGAGTGAAGATGATTTGATTTTTACATTTGGTTTGAAGCGATTGGAGAAATGCGAACTCTTAGAGAAATGGTTAGAGGGAGATAGCTCTTTTTCAGCTTTTGAGGAAACTTACTTGGAACGTTTTAGGTCTCATGCAGAACAAAATATCACTGCATGGAATGAGGCTGAATTGCGAGCAAAACTCATTGACCCTATTACGATGCTTGTCAATTTTGATGACAACAAGTATTTGGTGACTGCTTTTTCTGAACGCAACATGTATGCCGTTTTAGAAAAAACTGTTTTGAGAGGAAAAGTAGATTGGGTGGTTGCAACAGGAAAAAACAATCCACGAGAACCTTTTTTCTTTATCCATGAGTACAAAAAAGAATCGGGTGGTTCAGAAGACCCCTTGGCTCAACTTTTGGCGGCAATGCTTGCGGCTCAACAACTTCATAAAAACCCTCCTATCCCCAATTTGTTGATTC
>JBMYXW010000797.1:0-2084 GCA_049608825.1 Chitinophagales bacterium | reverse complement strand
TTTCGCCCCCACCAAGAATGACCAGTTTTTTCACAGAGAATGAAAATTAAAGTTTAGATGGAAAGGTGTAATCTTTGAAGCATGAAAAGGTGACATCTTTCCATCGGTTTTGAGATTACACCTTTTCGATTCCTCAAAGATGTCACCTCAAAACCTTAAATTACTACCTCACCTTCAATGTAATAAATGTCAATACCGCCAACATGATTCCTACAATCCAAAAACGGGTCACGATTTTTGCTTCGGGAATCCCTTTCTTTTGGTAGTGATGATGCAAAGGCGACATCAAAAATAATCTATTTTCTTGGGCATATTTCAACCCATGTTTTTTCTTTCGATATTTAAAAACTGCTACTTGCAGCACTACTGATAAGTTTTCCAATAGAAAAATACCACACAAAATTGGTATTAACAATTCTTTTCTCACTGCAATCGCCAAAGCTGCAATGATGCCTCCTAAGGTCAAACTTCCTGTGTCTCCCATAAAAATCTGTGCGGGATAGGCATTGAACCATAAAAAACCAATACAAGCTCCCACAAAAGCCGCCGAAAAAACGACCAACTCCGAAGTATTTGGCAGATACATGATGTGCAAATAGTCTGAGACAATTGTATTACCAGAAAAGTAGGCAAACAGTCCGAGACAAACCCCTGCAATTGCTGACAATCCTGCTGCCAAACCATCAATTCCATCTGTTAGATTTGCCGCATTCGATACGGCTGTGACAATGAAAATGATTGCAGGAATGTAAATCAACCATGCCCACCAATGATAATTTTCCCCAAGCCACCACAAAATATCTCCATAGTGAAAATAGTAGGTTTTGAAGAAAGGAATATCGGTAATCGGTGCTTTGTATTTCACCATCGTTTTGCCATCCTCTGTTTCAAAACGTTCTAATTCTTCAAAGTAGGTTTTCTCTTGACTATTGGTAATGTCCTGTTGTACATATACATTATTGTTGAAGTACATGGTCAAACCGATAATTAATCCAAATCCTACTTGCCCTAATATTTTAAACCGTCCTGCAAGCCCTTTTTTGTCCTTTTTGAAGACCTTGATATAATCGTCTGTAAAACCAATCGCTCCCATCCAAACTGTTGCCAAAACCATCAACCAGATATAAACATTATCGAATTTGGCGACCAAAAGTGTTGGAATCAATATGGCAAAAATGATGATAACTCCACCCATTGTCGGCGTACCTTGTTTGGCTTTCTCTCCCTTCAATCCCAAATCACGAACGGTCTCTTTGACCTGCATTCGCTGCAACATCGCTATCCACTTCTTGCCAAAAATCAAGCACATCAAAAGGGAAAGCATCAATGCTATTGCCGCTCGAAAACTGATAAATTGAAACAGTCCTGCACCTGGTACATCCCACTGATTGAGCCATTCAAATAAGTAATAGAGCATTTTTTTTGATTGATGGTTTGGAGGAATCGGATACCTTGAAGGTATCCGATTCCTTGCCGTCTAAAATTTTATATTTTCTAAGCCCTTCTGCAATTCATCTTTGTCATTGAAGGGATATCTCACTCCATGAATTTCTTGATAAGGTTCATGTCCCTTTCCCGCCAAAAGAATGATGTCGCCTTTTTTTGCCAACATGCAAGCTGTGCGAATCGCCTCCTTTCGGTTGGTGATAAACACCGTTTTGTTCAGAGCAGTTGGGCTGACTCCTTCTCGCATATCTTCCAAAATAGCATCGGGATCTTCCGTTCTCGGATTATCCGAAGTCAATATGATTTTATCGCTGTATTTACAAGCAATTGCCGCCATCATTGGGCGTTTGCCCTTGTCTCTATCGCCCGCACAACCTACGACTGTAATCAATGTTTCGTTTTTGGTGCGAATCACATTGATGGTCTCCAATACCTTTTCCAAAGCATCAGGCGTATGAGCATAATCCACAATTCCGACCACACTTTTGCTGCTATTCGTAATCGGGTCAAAGCGACCTTCTGCCGTTTGCAGTCTGCTCAATTCGGTCAAAATTTCAATCTTATTTTCTCCCAAGAGCATTGCTGTGCTGTAAATCGCCAACAAATTGTAGGCACTGAATTCTCCAATCAACAAACTG
>JBMYXW010000796.1:0-2085 GCA_049608825.1 Chitinophagales bacterium | reverse complement strand
TGAGGTAAAAGTGCGCTTGGCAACTTCGGGAACTGCGGGGCGTTTTCATTTGAGTATGGACGGAAGTGATATCACCAATTTGCGCTATGTGCCGAGTACAGGCGGCTACCAAAATTGGCAAGAGGCAACGGTTAGGGATGTGGTTTTGACGACTACCGACAAGAAACTGCGCTTTTATTCGGATGGCAGCGACTACAATTTCAGCTTGATGGAATTTACCAAAACGGGCGAAACGACTTCGGTTGAAACGGAATATGTCAATGCCGTTGCCATCAACCAAAACACGATAGAACTCCAACTCAACAAGCCAATGGATGCGGCAATTGCTCCAATACCTGCTGATTTTGAAGTGTTTGTAGGCAGCACTTCTATACCTGTTGCCAATGTCCAAAAACACCCAACCAATCAACGTGTGTATGTGGTGACGGTGGATGGAATTTTGGCTTCCAATGATGTGATTGATATTTCTTATATGGGAAACAATGTGAGCGCAACGGATGGCGTAGTGCTGAGTACCTTCAATCGGGAAGATGTGAAAAATAGGGTCGTGGTATCTTATGCCGTTCCTGGTCGTGTGCAAGCGGAAGATTACTTTTTCCAAACGGGTGTGCAACTGGAAGATGTTTCTGATTTTGGAGGCGGTCAAAATGTGGGCTATTTGGACAATGGCGATTACATGGACTACAATATCACCGTTGCACAAGAAGGTACATATAGCGTCACTTACCGAACGGCTTCTCAGCAATCGGGACAACTGGAACTGCAATTGTTGGGCGCAAATGGCGGGGTGAGTACGCTTCACAGAGTGGACTTTGCAGCGACTGGCGACTGGCAATCTTGGGCAAATACAACGAAAAGCTTGAACTTGCCCGAAGGTTTGCACCAAATTCGGATTTTGGTAACCAAATCTCCTTTTAATATCAATTGGTTTGAGTTCGACTTTTTGACTGCAATTGAAGATGAAATGTCGATGTTGGAACTTCGATTGTTTCCAAATCCAAGTCAAGGTCAAGAGGTGGTTTTCTTGCGGGGTGACTTGCCTTCAAAGGAGGATGTGACGGTTCGGGTATATAATTTGATGGGGGAAGTGGTTTGGCAGAAGGATTTGGAAGGTGTTTTGGAATTGCGTGAGGAGCTGGATTTGAAGGGTTTGGCGAATGGGCAGTATTTGGTAGATGTTAGGACGAGAGGTGGTGTTTGGAGAGGGAAGGTGTTGAAGGTTGGGGAATAATATAAAGTCCATAAAAAAACCTACTGTTAAAAATACAGTAGGTTTTTATTTTGTAATCACCACAGATAAATTCTTCGTCAATCTTCCACTATCAACTTACCTCCTCCAATTTTTCCGCTTTCACCCATCACTTCAAAAAAGTACATCCCTGCCTTCAAGTCTCCTCTCTCTATAACTATACCATCCTGTTTTTGGGTATACTCGACTGCCATTTTCTGCCCCGCAGAATTGTATAATTGTATAATAAGCTCCGAAAAAATTCTATCAGAAAAAGAAATAAAAGTTTGCTGACCAAAGGGATTGGGGTTTACTTCAATTGAACTTAAACGTTTTGATTCAATATCATCAAGAACTGTTGAAGTCCAAATCTGCAATTCTCCATCTCCATCTTCTGCATCAATAGTTTCGGTAAACATGATGATTTTATCACCTATAGCAAACAAATTTTCAATAGATAAATTAGGGAAGTTAAACTCAGGTTCTGAAATAGAATCATCGATTAGAATGGTACCCTCAGCAGTTCCATCTGATTGATACAATCCTTGTTTATCCTCCTCATAATCAGCAATAAAATACAAATAATTAGAAGTAGTTACAATGAATCTAACATTGCTATGGTGAACCCCCTCTCTTATATCTATTACCATTTCTGTTCCATCTTCTGTTCCATCTGTTGACCACAGTTCTCTACCTTCTCCCAAAACTTCGGAAAGGTCGGGAGCATTGTATCTTTCCCCTACCGATAAATAAACCTTGTCTTTAAAATAAGTAAAGTATTCGGGATTGGTAGAAGTAAAAGACCCCAAAAACTTTCTCAATGTTTTGGTTCCTTCTTCCGTACCATCACTTACCCA
>JBMYXW010000795.1:0-2094 GCA_049608825.1 Chitinophagales bacterium | reverse complement strand
AAGTCCAAGCTACTGCAATATGAAAAAATAGTTGTCAGAGCTAAGAAAACTCTGCTTCTTACCTCTCTCTTCCTGCTTCCAAAAACCTACATTCTACTCGGCACTTCCATACCCAGCAAATTCAAGGCAGACTTAATAATTCGAGCATTGTTGGCAGTTAAAGCGACTCTAAACGCTGTCACCTTTTCGTCTGCATTTCCCAAAATGGAATGTCCGCTCCAAAACTTGCTGAAAGTCTTGGCTAAATTATAGGCATACGCTGTAATGATAGAAGGATCGTAATTCGTTGCAGCCTCCGATATCACTGAAGGATATTTGTATTGCAACATAATCAACTCTTTCTCCAAGCTTTCAATACCATTGTCGAATGAAAATGTTTGTTTGTAATCATCCTTGTCGTATTTTCTCAGAATTGCCTGCGACCTTGCATAGTTGTATTGGATATAAGTGCCAGTATCTCCTTGAAAATCAATAGAATCTTTGGGGTTGAAGACAAAACTCTTTTTCGCTCCAATTCTCAAGATAAAATACTTCAATGCGCCCAATCCCAAAGTTTTATACAGTTGTGTCATTTCTTCATCTGATAGCGATTCTACCTTTCCTTGTTCTTGGGTGAGTTCTTCCGCCATCTGTATCATCTGTGCTATCAAGTCATCGGCATCTACCGTATCTCCCTCTCTTGATTTCATTTTGCCCGATGGCAAAAAGACCATTCCATAGCCCAAATGATGAATCCCGTCAGCATAGGGCTTGCCCATTTTCTGCAAAGTCGCCTGTAAAACTTTGAAGTGATATGCCTGTGCATCTCCCACCACATAGATAGAATCATCCATTTGATAATCCGCATACCTGTTTTCTGCCACAGCAAGATCCTGAGTGATGTAAACCGAAGTACCATCTTTTCTCAAAAGCAGTTTTTGGTCGAGTTTTTTGTCCTCCAAATCTACCCATACCGAGCCGTCTTCTTTTTGGTAAAAAAGTCCATCTTCTAAGCCCTTCAATGCCATTTCTTTTCCCTGCAAATAATTATCGGACTCCATGTAGTCTTTCTCAAAATCTACTCCCAGTTTATCGAAAGTTTTCTGCAAACCCTCATAAACCCACTGATTGTTCATTTCCCAAAGTTTTCTCACCTTGGGGTCATTTGCTTCCCATTTTCTGAGCATTTCGGCAATTTCTGCTCCCAATTTGCTGAAAGTATTGGCGTAAGTTTGTTCATACACATTTTTGAAGAAATAATTTTGAAGTACATAATCCTCTTTCTTGATTTCCTTCCCTTCTTTTTTCTTTTTCTTCTTAGCCGCTTCGATGTCCTTCAATGTTTTCTTAACCGCCTTTTCATCTTTTTGCCATTCTTCAAAAACCTGCTTCCCCTCAGCAGTTTCTTGCCAAACCTTGTATTCCTTGCCAAATTCCGTTGCATATTTCACATACCATTTCCCTACAAAATGATCACCTTTCATGCCCTCAGATTCAGGCGTTGTGCCATTCGCATACTTTTGCCAGCCCAACATAGACTTACAAATCGCAATCCCCCTATCGTTGTAAATATTGACTTTATGCACTTCGTCACCCGCTGCCGACAAAATATTGGCAGTCGCAAAACCCAAAAGCATGTTTCTGATATGTCCCAAGTGTAAAGGCTTATTTGTATTGGGCCCACAATACTCCAAGACCACTTTTTTGCCTGTTGGAGGGTTCTGACCATAGTCTTCTTCCTTGCAGATGGCATTGAAGATTTGCAGCCAATAAGTGTCCGCAACATTCAAATTCAAAAAACCCTGAATGGTATTGAAGCCTGTAATAAAGTCAAATTTTTCCTGCAAATAAGCCCCAATCGTGTCGCCTGTTTGTTGTGGAGAACGTTTGGCAATTTTCACAAAAGGAAACACTACTACGGTCAAATCCCCTTCAAATTCTTTGCGGGTATCATTCACAATTACCTTGTCCATACTCGTCTCTACGCCGAATAAATCCTTCACTGCGGTTACAGTGGCTCCCTTTAGTTGTTGCTCGATGCTAAAATTGCTCATTTTTTTAAATTGTTCTATTGCTGTATTGTTAAATTGCTGATGGCAGAGAGTTGAGAATTAC
>JBMYXW010000794.1:0-2097 GCA_049608825.1 Chitinophagales bacterium | reverse complement strand
TATGTGAAGTATGATTTTTGATGTAAGAGTCACTAATCAACAACCATTTTCACCCCAGATTTTTTCCCATTCACATCCTCCAATTGCAGCAAATAAACACCGCTCTCCAAATCACTGACATCCAATTGAAGTTCATTGTTCATACCTCTTTGAAGGGAAATATTTTCATGGAATTGTATTTGTCTTCCAACCATATCATAAATCGCCAAATTACCCTTAGAAGCATTTGGGCTGCTGATTTGAACTTTTGTAAATTGATTGGCAGGATTGGGCTGCAAAGACAACTGAATATTGGAGGAAGTACTGACAGGAATTTCTTCTACATCCGTGATTTCCTCTGCAAAACAAACCGAAGCTTTGGGCATTTCAACTCCTTCAAGACTTGTAACATACGAAATTACCGTAATCATCATTTCGTCATCCGCAGTTGCGCCCCAAGATACATTTTGCTGACCATCATTCATATAAGTCGCTTGGTGAACCAACCCCTCCGATAAACGCATTGGTAAGAAAGGACTAAAAGTTCGGGTGGGTGGGTGCAAATAATCATATTCAATCGGTTCGCAGGTTGGGATTCCGTTGTAGTTCGTAGCACTGAAAATATGTTCACCTTTAGAACCATTGGGTTCTCGAAGCCACACATCAAAACTTTTGCCGTATTTGTGGGTGTGTGAAGTCATTTGCCAAACGTGGATTTGTTGAGGCAAAAAACTCAATACATAATCCTCTTCTTCAACTTCAAGCTCTCCATCATTCGGAATCGAAATTCCAAAGTTGGGCAACAACTGTACATTCATTTTTTGGGCAGCCGTACCGTATTCTTGTGTATAAACATTTATGTAAACATCCGTTGCAGTAATCGCCGTATTGGTGTAATTGATAACATGGGCATTCAAGTCCAAAACCGTTCCTTGTTGCCATCTAAAAGCCGTCCCTTTTGGCAATACCGTTGAGCGACTTTCTTGATAGGCATCCACCAACACCACATTGTCGTGGTTTACATCCCGTAAACCATAGCCCATATTGTTGGCAGCGTTTTGGTCGGTAAATTCATAGATGATAAAATGATGCGAACTGCCAATAAAAGTCTCAATTTCTTTGACCTCCACATCGCCGAGGTAATCAGGTAAATAATACTTAGATAAATATTCGACATCTTCCAACAAGCCCGAAGACAAATCTGAAGGCTCTAAAAAGATAGGGCCTAAGTGAATTTGAAAACCCTCACTTGGGTCGGGTTTGGCAGGTGGATTTTTTGGGTCACTCGCCCAAATGCCTCCTCCCGCATAAAATTCTTCAATCAAATCAGGGTCAATCACCTCCCCAATACTCGGTGCGCCAAATACAATCCATTGTCGCAACAATTCCTTCTCCACATCGCTCACTTCAATTCCTGCATGAATCCCTGCCGCATCTTCCAAATCCAACAGTTCGACATCTCCCGCCAAGCCATTGTTCATATACCTAAAAATACTGCTTCGATATGGATCCCCTGGATAAATGAGTTGAAAATCAGCTTCTTTTGCAGCCGTGTTGATGGGTTCTTGTTGATACACATTGTTGTAAACTTCAAAAAGTGGATTCGCCCCCGTTCCCTGCAAATCCAAACCCGACATCGCATCTGTACTGTTGTGACATCCTGCATTGCTACAATGTGTTTGGAAAATATTATAGACTCGTTCGCCTGTGCTTTGAGCCTGTGTATTGAAGGAAAAAGAAATACCTGCTACCAAACAGGATAATAGGAGAAGTATTGATTTTTGCATTTATCTAAGATTTTTTGGAAAGACTTTGGATATTTTCAAAACGTCTAAAGTATATTTACGATTGTGCTAAATTACATAAAAAAAATCAATAGTTCAAAAGCAAAAACACAGGCAAATGGTCACTATATCCTCCGTAATAGTTTGGTCCACCATAGGTTCTGCTCGGCACTTTGCCCTTCTTTTTGTCGTCATACATCATCCAATCCTCCTGAAAAATCACCATTTCGGAACTGGAGTTCAGCCCTTTTTTGTCGTTGATTAAACTACCCGAAACAATGATTTGGTCGAGCATATTCCAGTTGCCTTTGTAGTTGTACGTTCCTTTTCCAGC
>JBMYXW010000793.1:0-2097 GCA_049608825.1 Chitinophagales bacterium | reverse complement strand
TCGCAAAATCAGTAAAGGTTGCATCATTAGCAGCAGACCCAAAGCGAATTTTTAATATAGATGAAGCTGTGAAAAAAACTATATCTATTTTTCCACAATTAAATGCACAGAATCAGTATTTTGTGCAACCTGTCAAAAACATTGGAGTGTATCAAGACACCTCCATAAAACAGGTGAAATATACTTCAAATGATGTAGTAAAAAAACAGAATGCCTCTACTACTATTTCAAGCGATAAAAACAAAGTAGAGGGGAAACCTCAAAAATTAAAAGAAGTAAGAGACAGCTTAGAATACAAAACATACCACTCCAAAGAAATCCAGTATTTTGTGGGTATTGCAGCTGCAATGAATGTGAATGACCTTGATTTGGAAACACATACAGCTGAGTTGTGGAACAGTTTTTATGAGAACGATATTTCACAAGTTATTTCCAACATTGTAGATGAAAGAGTCTATTTCATTTACTCCAATACAGGTAAGGACGGGAATTTCAAGGCGACAATTGCTTACAGGACCAAAGATATAGTAGATGTTTACAAAGGTTTGGAGGGTATTCAAATTCCTCCAACTCGATTTGCAGTATTTGAACAAAAGGGCAATGATTCTGAAAGCTTTATTGCAGAAACTTGGACAAATATTTATGAATCAGATTTGGAAACTTCAAATGGTTTTAACCTTGAAATCTATGAATTGGATAAGGATTATAAGGTGAAAAAATCAGAAATTAGAATAGCCATAAACTAAAACAATCATAAAAATGAATAAACATCAAAAAATGCCCATACTTCCTGTTGAAGCCTATACTTCACAAGAATGGTTTGACGAAGAACAAAAAGTCATTTTTGGAAATTCTTGGCAGTTTGCAGGCTTGGTGGAGGATGTTCAAAATGCGGGTGACTACATAACCGTACAATGTGGGCATCAAAATATTGTCATTGTAAAAGGTAGAGACCAGCGCCTAAGAGCCTTTCACAACCTATGCAGGCATAGAGGAACACAGTTGTTGCGTGCAGTAGGTAAGAAACAAAAAGCCTTGACCTGTCCTTACCATGATTGGACTTATGACTTGAGTGGACAATTGATAAGTGTTCCCGAAAAAGACAAGGAATTTCCCGATTTGGAATTGGATAAAATCTGTTTGCACAAAGCCTCCGTTGATATTTGGCGAGGCATGTTGTGGGTACATCCCAAACCAGATGCTGAACCAATTACAAAATGGTTTGAAGGTTGTTGGGAACATTTGGGACCACATGATCCCAATCGACTGATTGAATATGCCGATACTTATTACGAAAAAATCATCCATGCGAATTGGAAAATTGTTGCGGAGAATTATATAGATGTTTACCATCTGGCGCATTTACACTCCAATACGCTTCAAATGTACGACCACGCAAATGCCAAATATGGATTTGTAGGAGACCACTATATGTTTTGGGAGCCCCTTGCACCCAAATACAAAGAGAATTTAGACCAGTTGATTCCCTTCAAAAGAATCAAAGAAATGACGGACGAATATTTGGGGGCTTATGTTCCTTGGTTATTCCCCAATTTGGGATTGTCAGAAGGAGAGGGAAGCTGGAATGTATTTCATGTTATCCCGCTTGCATCAGACAAAACCAAAGTGATTTTGCGCTCCAAACTCGAACCTATGACGGATTGGGAATATACCAAACAACAAACAAAATCTAATATGTCGTGGCATGGAATTATGGGCGGAGAAACGAAATATGGCGGAAAACCTGATGAAAAATCAGCCGACCCAATGGATTGGAACGACTTTATGGAGGAAGATGTTTATGTGTGTGAACAACAACAAAAATCGCTGAAGAACCCCTTATTCAATGTTACCGCTACTGCAAAACATGGAGAAAGTACGGTTAGAAACTTTCAAGAAATTATCCAGAAATGGATGGAAAAGTCTTTCTCCTAAACCCATTTAGGCTTGCCAATAAAATAAGCTCCCGATTTAGACTTTTGTAGTTTTGCTAGGTGCATCCCAAATTGTCGTATTTGGAAAAAATATCGGCTAAATAGTGTCGGTACGCTGTACCTTGATTTTTGTAGATTAGCATAACAAAAATGAATAAGAGGT
>JBMYXW010000792.1:0-2101 GCA_049608825.1 Chitinophagales bacterium | reverse complement strand
AGCTTAGTGAAACCTATGAAATAGATTAGACCAAATTCATTTTTAATCCACTCACTTCCAATGAGTTTTTGAATTTGAGTTTGTACTTTGAATTTGAGCTTTCACTTACCTACCTTAATCCTCCAAAGTAGGCAATCCATTTTCGGAAGTCATTGGAATAGAAGACGCAGGAGGTTCCGAAATTTTTTCCAAATCCTTCAATCGAATCTGCAAAGAAACTTGTCCATTGTAGCGGGTTTCTTCAATCGTGAAACACATATCAAATGGCTGACTGTCTTTTAGGTAGTCAAATTTATGCCCCAAATTGTAGCCAATACCTTTTACCCTAAAAACGCCATCGTGGGTGGCATAAATCCTCAAGTGATTTTTTTGTATTCCTACCAATCTTGTCCAGCCCGTATCCATCACGCTTTTAGCAATAAAAACAGGTTTTGTATTGCCTGGACCAAATGGAGAAAATTGTCGTAAAATATTGAAGAAGCGAGGATTGACATTTTTCAACTCCAATTCTGTATCAATTTCAATTTCGGGAATCAACATATCATCTTCAATTGTATCCGCCACTACTTTCTCAAATTTTTTGATGAATGCAGGAACATTTTCCTCTTTCATCGTCAATCCCGCAGCATACTTATGCCCTCCAAACTGCTCCAAAAGCTCACTACATTCTTTGATAGCATTGTAGATATCAAAATTCTTTACCGATCGAGCCGAGCCTGCAACCTCTCCTTCAGCCTCCCCTCGTGTCATAATGATGGTTGG
Source organism: Chitinophagales bacterium (assembly GCA_049608825.1). Taxonomy (GTDB): domain Bacteria; phylum Bacteroidota; class Bacteroidia; order Chitinophagales; family UBA2359; genus JAUHXA01. Next base: position 1,339 of record JBMYXW010000792.1, on the reverse strand, counting down.
ACGGTAAAACTTCTCCAACAATCGGGAGGCAACGATACCAATGACTCCTTTGTGCCAATCATTCTTGTAAAGAATTGTAGCTTTTTTCTTAGAGTCAGAAGGTGTATTTTCAACCAATGCCAAGGCTTGCTTGGTATTCTCAGCATCTACTTTTCTACGTCTAAAATTCTTCTTTTGCAGTAAATCTGCTCCCTTTTTTGCCAACATTCCTTCGGAAGCTACCAATAAACTGACCGCATCTGTACCTTTATCCATCCTACCAGCCGCATTGATACGAGGCGCAATATTAAATACAATATCAGAAATGCTTATATAAGGCTTACGGCTCAACTCACTCAACTCAATCAATGAGCGAAAACCAGGTCGAGGACTTCGGTTCAAGCGTTGAAGCCCAAAATAAGCCAATACTCGATTTTCGTCCGTAATCGGTACAATATCTGCTGCAATACTCACCACAACCAAATCCAACAATTTGGTTACTTTATGAAACTCTATTCCTTTTCGTTCTGCAAAAGCCTGTACGAGTTTGAAACCCACGCCACAGCCACTAAGCTCATCATAAGGATAATTACAATCTTTTCGTTTGGGATCTAATACAGCAAAAGCAGGAGGGAGTACATCGCCTGGACGGTGATGATCACATATAATAAAATCTATGCCCAAGGTTTTAGCATGAGCGACTTTATCGTGTGCTTTAATGCCACAATCCAACGCAATAATAAGTGAATATCCGTTCTTATGAGCGAAATCTATACCTTGATACGAAACTCCATACCCTTCCGCATAACGGTCTGGCACATAATAACTTACGTGAAAATATAATTCTTTTAAAAAGCTGTAAACCAACGCAACAGCAGTTGTTCCATCTACATCATAATCGCCATAAACCAATATTTTTTCCTTCTTACGCATAGCATAATCTATGCGTTCGACAGCTTTATCCATATCCTCCATCAAAAAAGGATCATAGAGATGGTCGTAGGAAGGTCGAAAAAACTTAGTCGCCTCATCGTATGTAGTAATGCCTCTCTGTGCGAGTAATTTACATAAGGTTCGGTTGATTTTTAACGAATGGTAGAGTTCGTCGACAATTTGCTCATCAACGTCTTTTATTACCCATTTTTTTTTCATCATTTTTGTGAGAGACTCCGTTGGCTTCTATTCTTACTGCCTCTGTTTCTGCAACAGCGTCCCTGTGACCGTACAATTTTGAATACTGAATGATACTATTTTGAATAAATTAACAATCAATATCTATCAAAATTATTATTGTTTGATTACTCATCTAACTTTATCCCTAACAAAATTAGACTGCTATCTGTTTTATTTTTTGATAAAA
>JBMYXW010000791.1:0-2101 GCA_049608825.1 Chitinophagales bacterium | reverse complement strand
CATAATGTCCTTTGATAGTGTGAATCAGTCCTAAATGATTACAAGTTGTAGCTAAGGTCGAGTTTGGCTGAGGAAGTTTTTCTTCAGCAACAGAATAAGCATTGTTGAAAAGATTGTATGCATCTTCATATTTTTTGATGCGATACAATTCAAATCCTATCTGATTATAAGCTTCTGCACAACGTTTCCATTCTTGTACATTCATATAGATAGCCGCTGCGTCTTCAACGTATTGAAGCGCACTGTCAACTCTTCCTATCTTTATCAAAGACTCAGCTACACCAACATATTGGTGAGCATAAACCGTATCTACGGGTAATTTCGTATGGTTGATTCCTTCTTGTGCTTTTGTGGAAAAAGTTGTAATACAAAAAATGCAAACTACTATAAAAGCAAGAATGGAATGTTTGCCATTTTGGTGCATCTAATATTTATTTTCTTCTCCTTTTTTGGGCTTCAAGAAGGAGTGTTATAAGTTGTAATATTGTATGTAAATCAAAATGTCACAATAAAGTAAAAAAATAATGTTTGTCATTTTATACTTTTTATGGTCTCTCAATTAATTAGTTTCAACAATAAAAATATTATTGACAATTTTATTTGATGAAAATGTGATTTTATATATAGTTTGAAATTCAGTAAAAAAGATATTTGCTGAATTTCAAACTTGAATATAGAATAACTGTTCATATTGTAGCAAAAATCACTCCACAAATAGTTCTTTGTAAAACTCAAATTCAAAGCACAGATTCTAACTCAAAATTCAATCAATTTGACTCAGTTTTTAATCAGTAAATACTGAAACCTTGCGATTTAGTTTGCAAAATTTGGTTCTTTGACATTTTTATGAAATACCGCAAAATAGATACTTACAGCACAGATTCAACTCTTTTGTTGAAGTTTTCAAGAAAATAGTAATCAGTAAATAGAAAAGGGATTGTATATTCCTTCTAGTGTTACTATCACAATAATTGTCAAAGAACCTTTAAGTGACTTTAGGCAAATTATAATATTTGCTCGCTTAAGTAGTCAGACAAAAATAATTTGACATGATAAATTTGATAATAAGCTGTTTTATAGCGTATTCAAAATTTATTATTCAACATTCAAAATTGTACCAGTACTTATACTTACAAAGTATTCTTTTTTGCCTAAATGACTTTATCCTCCTACGCCAGCTATAAGTGCATCAATTTGAGTATTCCAAAGCTGTTTTTGGTCTTCAACTTCATCATCGTCTGTAAACTCAGTCACCAACAAAATGGTGTCTCCTGTCACTTCCGATTTGGTGATTCTGAATTCTAAATACTCATCTTCTTCATTGTCTTCCATTAGGAATCGAATAAAAACGTTTTCTTCCGTGTCCAAAACCTCTGCATCTTCTTGTTGCCCGTCCCAAAAGAAACTGTACTTGTTCTCTTGGATGTCGACATGGTCCGAAAACCATTGAGACAATCCCGAAGGAGTCGTTAGAAAATTGTAAAGGACTTTTGGTGTTGATCGAACTGTAAATTCCAAAGTTGTTTTAACCCTACTCATTGTTTATAAATTTTGTTTATAAATTTTTCATTCATTAATCCTGCAATGATAATCAAAAAATAAATTTTTAAAAAACCAAAATTAATTACTAATTTTGTCGCTGTTTTTAAACTCCACTGGCTGAATTATTGTTTATTTACTAATAATTTATCATCCCGCCAAACGAGAACAGAAAAATTTCCATGAGGCAACTAAAAATTACTAAATCCATAACGAATCGGGAAAGCCAATCTCTTGAAAAATACCTTCAAGAAATCGGTAAAGTCGACCTTTTGACACCCGAAGAGGAAGTGACATTGGCTAAACAAATCAAGCAAGGCAATCAAGAAGCTTTAGAAAAGCTCACGAAAGCCAACCTAAGGTTTGTTGTATCCGTAGCCAAACAGTATCAAAACCAAGGCTTATCATTGAGTGATTTAATCAACGAAGGTAATCTCGGATTGATAAAAGCAGCACAACGTTTTGACGAAACAAGAGGTTTCAAGTTCATTTCCTATGCCGTTTGGTGGATTCGCCAATCTATCTTACAGGCATTGGCAGAACAGTCTCGTATTGTTCGATT
>JBMYXW010000790.1:0-2107 GCA_049608825.1 Chitinophagales bacterium | reverse complement strand
GAGCTTACTTTATTTGTTTTAGACAATAGCAGTGCTATCTCCAATTTTGCCCAAGTAAAAGCTGCCAACGAAGGCGATGTAGATTCTACACCCAATAGCAGCACAGGTATTCCGATTGAAGACGATGAAGCTTCTGTAACGATAGTTCCAATAGGCAGCAACAACAACCAAATTGACTTGGCACTGAGCAAAACAGCAAATGTGGGGTCAGCACAAACAGGCGATAACTTTACCTACCAACTAACTATTGTCAATAATGGAACAACGGCTGCTACAGGTGTAACCGTAGAGGATATTCTACCCTCTAATCTGACCTACACAGGTTCGGTAGCTTCAAAAGGTGGCTACGATGAAATAGCAGGAATTTGGAACATCGGAACACTCGGAATTGGAGCAGCCGCTTCTCTAAACATCAATGTAACGGTAAACTCCATCGTTTTGCCTATTACCAACTTTGCACAGGTCAAAACCGCCAATGAAACCGATGTGGATTCTACTCCCAATAGTAACAATGGCACAACTCCACAAGAGGACGACGAAGATAGTGTAGTCGTCTTGGTCGACAACAGCAACAATCTTGTCGACCTCGAATTGACCAAAACAGCGAATGTCAGTATGGTAAACGCAGGCGACGAAGTAATTTATACCCTCACTGTTACCAACAATGGATCAGTAGATGCCATTGGAGTGACCGTAGAAGATGAACTACCTAACGAACTTTCATTTGATGGTGCTTCTGCCTCCAAAGGCACTTACAGCTTTGGAAGTGGTATATGGTCAATTGGAAATGTGGCTGTTAATGAAACGGTTACAGTAGATATCACTACTACTGTCAACAGCATTTCTGGTTCGATTACGAACTTTGCACAAATCAGTACAGCAAGCCCCGATGATTCTGACTCAACACCTAACAATGATTCCAACCAAACACCTAACGAAGACGATGAAGATAGTGCCACGATTTTATCGGCAGGCAGTACAGATATCGATTTGGAAGCAGAAATGATTGCGAGTAGCAATAGTGTTGTGCCTTGGACTAATGTGGTTTTTACATTGGAAGTTACGAATAATAGCACCAATGTAGCTTCTGGCGTACTTGTTGATTTTCCTGTACCCGATGGTATGGCATTTACAAGCAAATCTGAGAGTATTGGTAATTACAATCTTTGGTCTCAAACTTGGAACATTGGCGTACTCCAACCAAATGAAACGGCAGTTCTTGAATTGAATTTGTTTACCCTTAATCCAGGAACAGATATTACGACTTATGCAGAAGTGACGGCTGCTAATGAAATGGATATTGATTCTACGCCAAACAATGGAAATGGTAGTTCTGCAGTGGAAGATGATGAAGCAGCCACTACTTTGAGCAACGGAGGTGGAGGAAAGATAGATTTAAACGCCAACATTGTAGGAAGGTCCGCTTTGCTGACCGTGAATCGAATCTATCCGATTCCGACGAATGATGTAGTGAATATTATCTTCACTTCAAAGACAGAAAACGTGGATATGATTCTCTATGATTTTAGTAGCCGTGTTGTCTATGAACGAACGCTTGAAGTAGTACAGGGTGAGAATGTTACGCAAATTGATTTGACTTCTTTTCCTTCGGGTTGGTACTTTGTTTCGATGGAAACGGAGGATGGTAATGTGAGGGCAAAAATGGTGAAGCAGTAGCGAACGAAACTTTGCCAACAATTTCCAATTTTGGCAACAGTTGAAGTGAATATAGAAAAAATTAAATTTTATTGAAGGAACTCCCTTGAAGTGTGAAAGCATTTGGAGGGAGTTTTTTTGTTAATTTGACTAAAGCAAGCGCAATCTTCAAAAATACCTAAAACTAATGTAAATTTGTTGATGTGAAGTTTATCCAAATAAGCAAAGGAATGAATGAAGAAAAATACTGGGAAGATTTTGACAAGTTTGTGGACAGTGATTTAAAAGCAATAGTCCAAAAAATAGTGGAATGGGTGAAGCCTAAAATAGATTATTTTGAATTTGGAAATGGTTCAAAAAAATATTGGCATCCTTTAAAGCCTATAATAGAAAAAACGGAAAATAATAAAACAGTAAAAGTTTTACCTTTTGATATATGGGCAAAAAACGA
>JBMYXW010000789.1:0-2119 GCA_049608825.1 Chitinophagales bacterium | reverse complement strand
CTGCAGGATTTCTACAGGTAGTACAATTTTATCCAGCTCTGCCTCCGAAAGAGTTCCGTCATTTTCCAATGTGTCGTGCATTAGGCGTACTTCCTCCTCTGTGAGGTTTCCGTCTAAATACTCATCCAACAATCTATCTATTTGATCTTGTTTCCAGCCCATCAAAAAGGGTATTTTCCACTTTAAATAATTAAAAAAATCCAAACTTACCATACAAACAATAAATGATAAGGACTTGTTGCGACAAATCCGCAATTATCGTTCAGAAAAATGCACAAACTTCCATAAATTCACAAGAATTAAGCCATTCTTTTTCTTGCTTTGGAAGTCGGACTTCTCCAAAAAGGTTTAATTTTGCGGCTTTCGAGAAATAATAGACTTTGGAGGTGAGAGTAGGGAAGCGAGAAGTGGGATATTAATAAATAGATAATCATTGATTTACAGTTAAACAGTCAAAACGAATAAACAATTGCTTATTCTATTTTTATGTCTCACCTCCCACATCTCACTTCTTTCATCCAGAGTCTAAAGAAATAAATTAGCAAGAGATACATCATATTATGGCAAAGCATATATTTGTAACAGGAGGCGTTACGTCCTCGCTGGGTAAAGGAATTATTGCATCATCGTTGGGAAAGTTGTTGCAAGCCAGAGGGCTAAGAGTGACTATTCAAAAATTTGATCCTTATTTAAATGTCGATCCTGGAACATTGAATCCCTATGAGCATGGAGAATGTTTTGTTACGGATGATGGGGCAGAGACGGATTTGGACTTGGGACATTACGAACGATTTTTGAATGTGCCAACTTCACAAGCCAATAATGTAACAACGGGGAGTATTTATCAAACGGTGATTGAAAATGAGCGAAGAGGAGATTATTTGGGCAAAACGGTGCAAGTAATTCCGCATATTACCGATGAAATCAAACGACGGGTAAAAGCATTGGGTAATACAGGTGAATACGACATTATCATCACCGAATTGGGTGGAACTGTGGGAGATATAGAGTCACTACCCTATGTCGAGACTTTGCGGCAATTGCGTTGGGAACAAGGTCAGTTCAATTGTATTGTGGTACATTTGACTTTATTGCCTTACCTAGCTGCTGCAAAAGAATTGAAGACCAAACCGACACAACATTCGGTGAGGGAATTGTCTCGAAATGGCGTTCAGCCCGATATTATTGTTTGTCGAACAGAGCATCACGTTACTGCTGAAATACGCCAAAAAATAGCTCGTTTCTGCAATGTGGAAAGCAATGCAGTTATTGAAGCGATTGATGCAGATAGTATTTACGATGTGCCTTTGATTTTATTGCGAGAAAAACTGGATAGGATTATTTTGGACAAGTTGCGTTTGCCCTCTCATTCGCAGCCCGATATGACTCAATGGAAGGAGTTTTTGGGCAGGCTGAAGAATCCTACTTGTGAAGTCAATATTGGCTTGGTAGGAAAATATGTAGAACTGCAGGATGCTTACAAGTCTATTTTGGAATCTTTTGTTCATGCAGGAGTTTCTAATGAATGTCGGGTGAATGTAGAGAGTATTCAGTCGGAATATATCACTGAAAGAAATGTAGCGGATAAACTGAAAAACTTAGATGCTGTATTGGTCGCTCCTGGTTTTGGGTCGAGAGGCGTGGAAGGGAAAATTACTGCAATTCAGCATGTTCGGGAACGAAATATTCCATTTTTGGGTATATGCTTGGGGATGCAGTGTGCGATGATAGAGTTTGGGCGAAATGTTTTGGAGTTCAAAAGCGCAGATTCGATAGAAATGAATGAAGAAACCGAACATCCTGTTATCAACCTCATGGAAGAGCAGAAAAACTTGACACAGATGGGTGGAACCATGCGATTGGGGTCTTATAAATGTGATTTGAAAAAGAAATCACATGCCTACAAAGCTTACCGAAAAACAAAAGTGACAGAAAGACACCGTCACCGTTACGAATTTAACAATGACTATTTGAAGCAATTTGAAGATGCAGGTATGCAAATGACGGGTATCAATCCCGACACGAATTTGGTTGAAATTGTGGAATTGCAGAATCACCCGTGGTTTGTGGGCGTTCAGTTTCACCCCGAATTGCGAAGCACCGTCTCCAAAGCTCACCC
>JBMYXW010000788.1:0-2134 GCA_049608825.1 Chitinophagales bacterium | reverse complement strand
ATAAGACTCAGAATGCTGGTCCAAAATAGAATAATCTATTCTTAAATCTTCAGCATAATTTGATGCAGCAACCCAAATTCTTAAAATATCGGCACCGTATTTTTTGAGCAAAAAAGGTTTGAGAAAGCCTTGGAGTATTACCAAAAAGTATTGACAAGTTCTTTGGCTTCAAAAGCCGAAAATATCTTCAATGCCTTTATTAATGTAGGGGTTGCGCTGCAAAGTTTGGGCAGATATCAAGAGGCGGTGAAATACTACCAAAAATCGCTGCAAATCATGGGCGATAACGAAAGATACATAGACCGAAAAGCTGCTTGCTTTGAAAATTTTGGGGAAACGAGGCTTGCACAAAAAAAATACAAGGATGCCCTCCTTTATTTAAACAAAGCACTTCATTTTAATGCAGAACTCAAACAGTTCAAACGAATAGCTGTTTGTCTTCGATTGATTGGAAAGGCTCACCTTGCACAGCAAAAATATGAGGAGGCTTACGAGATGCTTCAAAAATCATTGTTTTATACCCGTGAATATTCCTTTGTCATTGAAGAAAAAGAGACGCTTCTAACTCTCATTCAGTATCACAAAGAAACGAAACAATGGGAAGACTGTATAGAGTGCCAAGGTCAATTGATTGAATTGCAGGATAAATATTTTTATCCAGAGAAAAAGGAAGAAGTGCAAGCGATTTTAGGTAAAAAAGAGGACGAGTTGGATGTTTTGATGGAGAGAAACCTGCAAATAGAACAACAAAATCAGCAGTTACAACAATACAACCGAGAACTCAAACAATATGCTTTCATTGTAGCCCACGACCTAAAAGAACCCCTCTGCAATATTAGTGGATTCACTACTTTGTTGACCAACAGACACAAAGAAAACCTCAGTGAAGAAGCACTTGAATTTTTGAACTATATTGAAGGTGGCGCACAATATATGCACAGTCTTTTGGAAGATTTACTTCAATACAGCACCTTACAGCTTCAAGAGGAAAAAATTGTTACCCTCAATACCAATCAGCATCTTCAAAAAGTATTGGCTACACTCCAAACCCAAATAAACGAGGTAAAGGCAACAATTCAAGTGAGTGAATTGCCTCAACTTGACATTGAACCCAAACATTTTCAATGGCTCATGGTTCAAATTCTTGGCAATGCCTTGAAATTTAGCCATCCTGATAAACCCTGCAATGTGCTTATTCATTCCTACAAAAAGAAAGGCAAACAATATATTGAAGTAAGAGACAATGGGATTGGCATTGAATCTATCCAACAACAAAAGATTTTTCGTATTTTTCAGAGACTACACAAACAAAACTATGAGGGTACGGGAATCGGATTGGCTATTTGTAGGAAAATCATAGATATGTATGGTGGTGAAATTGGTTTGCAGTCTAAAGTGGGTGAGGGAACAGCTTTTCATTTTTCGTTGCCAACGGTGGTGATTCCGTAGTAATGTTGAATGAATAAATGTTGAATTTTGAATAAGTAAGTACCCGTACAATTTTGAATGCTGAATGATAAATTTTGAATGAATTAACAATCAGTTAGTTACTTTTTAGACATTCTTTAAGTAAAAACACTCAACTGCAATTTACTACACTTAAATTGGAGGGTTTTCTTAATTTGAATTTACCTTACCTATCTTTGCGGGCAATTTCAACAACCTCAAAAATTTTGGACTTTGGATAAGAGAACAAGAAAAAATCTGACTTCTCACATTCCTCGTCCAAAGTCTAAAAAAATTGCCATGCAGCACGAAACAATCCTCATTTTAGATTTTGGCGCACAATATCGCCAGTTGATAGCCAGAAGAGTAAGAGAAGCCGATGTATATTGTGAAGTCCTTCCATGGAGTGCTTCTCTTGCCGAAATCCAATCCAAAAACCCCAAGGGAATTATTTTTACAGGCGGTCCCAGTGTAGTCTCAGAAAAAGATGCACCGATTGTCGACTCTGCTATTTTCGATTTGGGCATTCCTATTCTCGGAATATGCTATGGTGCTCAATTAATTGGGCATTTGTTAGGTGGAAAAGTAGCAAAATCGCCCAAAGGTTGGTGTGTGGGGGTGCATGAATTTGAGATAACAACACTTAAAAAATGGATGCAGCCGATGCAATCGCCCTTAAATTTGTTGA
>JBMYXW010000787.1:0-2136 GCA_049608825.1 Chitinophagales bacterium | reverse complement strand
GTAGTTTTGTAAAAAGGGTTGTTGAAAATATACTTCACCTCCGTACTATTTGCCGCAGTTTCGTGGAGCGACAAAAGGCTGTGCACATCGTGCAGTTTTTGAATCAAAGAACTGGCTCTCATACTTCCCTCGCCCTTAGGTTGTTTCATGGCTTCAAAATCTGCTTCAACCGCATCTTCGTCTGCAAAGAACGAAACCGCAGGCTCAAAATCGGTATCATAATACCCTTCGTCCAAAATCACATAATTGCTATAAGGCGAAACGATGCCATTTTCATGCGCCACTTCTGCAATCTGTTCCATCCAATCTTCATCACCTTCCAGCCTTATTTTGTCCAGTTGTGCTGCCACAGAACGAGCTGCCCACAAACGTTTCACATACGGGTACTCCATATTTTCTTCAGGCAAATCAAATTCCATATCAAAACGCTGCAAATCACCATTGCCCGAACCTGTCATAGAGATTTTCGTTTTTCCAGCATTTTTATAGCGACCAATCACACTCAAAGGGCGGTTTTTGAACAAGTTGCGAACATTGGAGGGATAACTGTCAATTACATCAAAATTTTCAATATCATAAATATGCAGATTCACCACAATTGGATCATTGATGTCATTATAAATTTCACCAATACGTTCTGCCACTTTCTCGTCAGCCAAAATGTAATGACTTTCTCCCGAAGTGTGAGATGCGATTTGATCAAGCAAGTGTACATGGGTATTTTTGCCCATACCAATCGTGTAAAAATGCAGGTTGCGGAGGCTGATGTCTTTTACCAAAGTCAGCAAATCCTTGTCAGAACTAGCTCCAACCGATGCCTCACTACCATTGATAAAAACCACAAAATAAGGATGTACTTTTTCCGCATTTTCAGGAATTGAAGCCTTCAATGCTGCTTCCATATTCGACTTACCTCCTAATTTAGTTGCATTCAAAAAAGTAGTTGCTTTGCCTATGTTCGTGCTATTTGCAGCTTGGTTGGTGTCAAAAACCTTTTCGACTTCATCTGAATAACGAATGATATTGAAGCGGTCTTTGGTGTGCAATTGCTTTATAGCTTCCGTCAATGCTTTTTTTGAAGCTTCCAAATTAGCTGTTCCCATTTCTGCTGAAGCATCCAAAACAAACAGCACATCCTTTTCGGTAATGGAAGCATCTGATACATAACCCGCATCAAAACTCAACATAAAATAGCCATCTTCGCCTGCTTCTTTATAAGGGTACAGTGCGTAATCCACTTTGCCCGTTGCGGTACTGAAATAAAAGGACAAGTTTTTGGTTTGGTTGGGCTGTTTTCGACTACTGATTACGATGCTGCCTTCATTGTCACCTTTGCGTTGAAATTCAAGATCTTCAGGTGCGTGGCTTGTTGAGTAAAATTGTTTGATTTTTTGTCCATCAGGAGCCTTGATGTGAATGTTGAGGTCGAACTCTCTAAGCGGTTTGTAAAAGGATTGTGAACTCATATTGTAGGCAAAAAAGGTCTTATTGTCATCTTGAGGTAGTTTTTGCTTATATTTAATTCGCATCGTATAAAGGCTTCGAGGCGTAAAGGTGTAAATAGTGACCTTGTACAAATTTTGGTTGGCAAACTCCCAATACCTTGGATTTTTGGTTCGTCTAACCATTTCTTCAATGACTTTGTGTGCTTGAGCATCGGTATATAAGTCGGCTCTATAAGTCCTATCGGCTATTTTCATTTCAAAATCTTCCAATGGTAAGTTTTTGGGAATCGGAAGCAGAAAATATGCTTGTACAGTATCCATCGAAGGATTGTAGAATGTTTGGGTTAATTCGGTTGTTGCCACTCCATCGGCTATCTCAATATTTGCTTTTTCTGACCAAAATTCGGTCGTATGAGGATTGAAGTCATCGGGAAAAACCTTTAGGTACTTGCTGATTCTTTCGGTAGGTCGCCAATAATAGTCTTCAGGGCTGACCATCATAAATCCACCTGCAAAACTGGAAACGATTGGAAAACAAGTCAATAACAAAAAAAGTGAAAATATTTTTTTCATGTGTGTAAACAATTGTGCTTTAAAAGCAATGAATAGTAAGATAGCAATACTTCAAGACTCCTATGGGAGTCAAATATTTGTAGAAAATAAAAATGGAGATATAGACAACTCCGTTAGG
>JBMYXW010000786.1:0-2142 GCA_049608825.1 Chitinophagales bacterium | reverse complement strand
TTTCACAAATCAGACATACAAAACCGTATTCAGCAAGCTCTTAGCCCACTATTAGAGGCAAAGGGTTTTGCTTATGCAGAACATCCCAAATACCTTCAATTCAAGAAAACATACAAAGGAGGATTCCAAAGTTGTTTATTTTCTACACACCAACATGAAAATACTTTTTGGATAGAAATGAGTGTCGGTGTTAGGGTGGATATTGTCGAAAAAATTGCCAATCAATTCACACTTACCCTCAAAGATTACCACCAAGATTCGCATACCATTTTGACGACCTATGGGCGAATCATGGGTACACCTTATTTTCGTTTCAAGGTCGAAAGTGAGGCGGATTTGAAGGGAGCGTTTGAAAAAATGCAGGCGTTTTTGGAGGAAATAGCTTTTGATTTTATGGATGATAATTCTATTGTTGCCAATATTGACAAGCTTATCAATCGTTATCCCGAAAAACCTTCTCGGTTTATTTACAACAATACCCATCGATGTATTAAAGGGGTGATTGTGGCTCAAATAGCTCAAAATCCGCAGTTGCAGACTTTGATAAAGGCATACCACATTGTGATGGAAAGACATCCACTTCGAGACAAAATGTTGCCGCAATATGAGAAATTGGTGGAGTATTTACAGGCTTTTTCGGTGAATTGATTTTTGGAAGAATGGATTTATTGTTGAATTGTTATATTGCTTGGTTCTCAATCATACCTTTTAAAGAACCCCTTCCAACGCATCGCCACGACTCCCAAAAAAGCTTCTTTAAAAATTGAAGTACTCATTTTGGAAACACCCACAATTCGGTCGGTGAATATAATGGGGACTTCTTGTATTTTGAAGCCCAACTGCCAAGCGGCAAATTTCATTTCGATTTGGAAAGCATAACCCACAAATTCGATTTTGTTGAGGTCAATCTTTTCCAATACTTTGCGGGTATAACAGACGAAACCAGCCGTTGTGTCTTTGACGGGCAGCCAAGTGACGATTCGGACATAGACCGAAGCATATTTGGAGAGCAGAATTCGGTCAAGTGGCCAGTTTTCCACACCGCCATCCTTAACATACCTCGAACCAACTGACATATCAGCTCCTTGATTGGCGCAGGCATCGTAGAGTCGGAGGAGGTCTTTGGGCTTGTGCGAAAAGTCGGCATCCATCTCAAAAATGTAGTTGTATTCCCGTTTCAAACTCCAACGAAAACCGTGAATATACGCCGTTCCTAAGCCCAGTTTTCCCTTTCGCTCTTCTATAAACAAACGATTGGCATATTTTTCCGCCATCATAGAATGAACAATTGTAGCCGTTCCGTCGGGCGAGCCATCATCTACGATGAGAATGTGAAAATCTTTGGGAAGGGCAAAAACTGCTTCAATGATGTTGGCAATGTTTTCCTTCTCATTGTAGGTTGGAATGATAACGATACTATCTGACAAAGCTGGATGTTTTTAGATTCGGAATTATTTAAATCGCATTTTCAGTTTGATGGCAGTTAGTTTCTGTTTGGTATCCAACAAGAAATCACTTCGCATCATCCAATCGTAGTATTGTGGCTCTCTTCGGAGGACTTCTTCGACAGGTTTTCCCTTGTGTTTACCAAAGTTTATTTTGACCACACCATCCTCCAAGACCATTCTTCGTCCCGAATCCACAAAATTTCCGTCTTTGGAAAATGTGTGTAGAAAATCAACATCGTTTTCTATATCGTCGTATTTTTGGAGCTGCGCCAACAATACTTCGTAGGTCGCAATCACGTCTGCCTCTGCACTGTGTGCATTGGTCAAATCTTTGCCGCAATAAAATTTATAAGCAGAAATCAAGTCTCTTCTTTCCATTTTCTGAAAAACCCGCAATACGTCCACAAATTTTCGACTATCGCCTTTGAAGTCAATATTGACCCGCAAAAATTCTTCTACCAATAAAGGAACGTCAAAACGATTGGAGTTGTAGCCTGCAATGTCGCAACCTTTGAAGAACTCGGCTAAATCTTTGGCTATTTGAGCAAAAGTAGGCTTGTCTTTTATGTCTGCGTCGTAAATTCCGTGGATTTCGGATACCTCTTTGGGTATTGGAATCGTTGGATTGACCCGAATTGTTTTGGTAATTCTTTCGCCACTTGGCATCACTTTCATTACACAAATCTCCACGATT
>JBMYXW010000785.1:0-2148 GCA_049608825.1 Chitinophagales bacterium | reverse complement strand
GTCTATCTTCAAACCTTGCCAACAGTTGAAGCGGAAGTAAGGGCAACAGGAGTTTGGGGTTTCGGAAGAATTTTAGCCCAAACGTTGACGAACCTTGCAGATGTCGTCAAGTTGTTCTTTCTCCAAATGAGCGAAAATTCGCAAACGTCTGTAATCCTCCTTTGGAGGACAGGGGGATGACATTTGAAGCAGTAATAATGGTATCAGCCCTTCCAACTGTTGCAATCTCATACTGTATGTAAAGACGTTTTAGTAAAACGTCTCTACGAATGTGGGTTTCTCTTTCATTCCCCTCAAAATTCCGTATATTTGCACAATTTTTTGAAAAAGAAAAGCAATTTTAGCTTAGATATCAGATGCCTCGAAGGTATCCAATATCTGTTAGTCAATTTTTAAGAACAATGGCAACAACAACGGACAAGGCAAAATACAGACAGGTAAAGCGTTTGAATTTACCAGAAATTGAGAAGGAGATTCTGGCTTTTTGGGCAGAGAACGATATTTTTGACAAAAGCATAGAAATTCGCAAAGGAAACGAGCCTTTTGTATTTTATGAAGGACCACCTTCTGTGAATGGCAAGCCTGGTATTCACCACGTTATGGGGCGAACCATCAAGGATTTGTTTTGCCGCTATCACAGCTTGAAGGGCAAACAAGTGCATCGAAAAGCAGGATGGGACACACATGGTTTGCCGATAGAATTGTCGGTCGAAAAAACCTTGGGCATCACCAAAGAAGACATCGGCAAGACGCTGACCGTTGAAGAATACAATACCAAATGCCGAGAAGAAGCCCTAAAATACCAAGCATTGTGGGGTGATATTACCCGCCAAATGGGCTATTGGGTCGATATGGACAATCCCTATGTCACTTTCGAGAACGAATACATTGAGACACTTTGGTGGATATTGAAGCAGTTCTATGACAAAGGTTTGCTCTACAAAGGCTACACCATTCAGCCTTTTTCGCCAGCCGCAGGAACGGGTTTGAGTACCCACGAATTGAATCAGCCTGGTGCCTACCAAGATGTCAAAGACGTTTCGGCAACCGCACAGTTTCAGGTCATCCGCAACGAACAGTCCGAACTCCTCTACGAGAAAGCCGCCGATGGCGCAAATGTCTATATCTTGGCTTGGACGACAACCCCGTGGACACTTCCCTCGAATACCGCATTGGCAGTCGGCAAAAACATCACCTACCTCCAAATCAACACCTTCAATCCCTATACTTTCCAGCCCATCAGCGTGATTATCGCCAAAGATTTAGTTAGCAAATACTTCAATGCCGAAAATGGTGAATTGCCGTTGGATAGCTACGAAGCGGGCAGCAAAAACATTCCTTATGTAATCGTGGGCGAAACAACAGGCGCAGCCCTTGAAGGTTGCCGTTACGAACAATTATTGCCATACTCACAGCCCGATGATGGCGATGCCTTCGTGGTGGTGGCAGGCGATTTTGTGACGACCGAAAGTGGTACAGGTATCGTACACATTGCGCCGAGTTTTGGGGCAGACGATATGCTTATCGCAAAAAAATACGGTTTGGGTTCGCTGACTTTGGTGAACCGTCAAGGGCGTTTTGTAGATGCCGTCACCGATTTTGCAGGAATCCCTGTGAAGAACTACAACGATGTACCAAAAAAGGAATACCGAGCAGTTGATATCGATATTGTGGTAAAATTGAAGGGGGAAAACAAGCTTTTCAAGTCCGAAAAATACATGCACTCCTATCCACATTGTTGGAGAACCGACAAGCCAATCATCTATTACCCAATGGATTCATGGTTTGTACGTACCACCAAACACAAGGAGCGCATGGTGGAACTCAACAAAACCATCAACTGGAAACCTGCCGCAACAGGTGAAGGGCGTTTTGGCAATTGGTTGGAGAATTTGGTGGATTGGAACTTGTCTCGTTCTCGGTTTTGGGGAACGCCCCTACCGATTTGGAGAACGGAAGATGGCAGTGAGGAAATCTGTATTGGCTCAATCGACGAGTTAGCCGCAAAGGTCGATGAAGCCGTTGCAGCGGGTTTGATGACTGACAATCCGTATTATGAATTGAAGGATGGAAAACGAGTTCGCAGAGAAGATTTTGATTTGCACCGTCCTTATATTGACCGCATTGTGTTGGTTTCCTCCAAAGGAG
>JBMYXW010000784.1:0-2149 GCA_049608825.1 Chitinophagales bacterium | reverse complement strand
GTACCATTTTGGGATTGAAACATTGAACTTGTATCGCCTTTTTTGAAATCAACGATTCTTGTAATTGTACCATTTTGGGATTGAAACAGAACAAAAACTACAAGAAATCATTTTACCCAATACGCCCTTTGAAGTGGCAATGAACTGGACAGGGATTATGGCTTTTGGAAAAGACAAATCTCCTATTCTTCGCTATTGGAAAGAGGCAGAAAAAGTGGTGATAGGTGTTCGGTTGGGAGGAATGGGTGTGGCTATTGGCAGCGATATGGGGCGACAAATTGCTGAAATGCTTTTGTAAATGTATGAAAATGGTTTTATCTTTGCAGTATGCTTCTCACCAATCGCTTTCCCACGAAATACAATTTAAATAATGGTTAATGATTTAAACTTTTGTCTTATTTTATTTTCCTATATACAAGCCAAACTAAGAAAAGCAAACGCTCTCTAAAATTTCAAACACATCTAATTTTTGCTGAATTTAACAACATGAAAAAAACATTTTGCTTCTATCTATTTTTATGCCTTCTATTTCTCCAAAACGTTCATGCTCAAAACAGTGCCATTTTAAGTGGCAAAATCGCCAATCCAGATGGCAAAGCGGTTGGTATGAACCTGACTCCTACATTCCTCAAAGGTCAACAACCTGATTATGTGGTTGAGCTAGGTGGAAATGGAGAATTTAACATACATCTCAATCCAATGGATGCTCCACGGGTTGTCAGTCTTTTGCATGGCAAGCGAAAAATTGAAGTCTATATAGAACCAGGAGACAGTGTATTTGTGGAGACAGATATGAATAAGTTTTCTAAAAAAACGATTTTTCATGGCGGTGACATCAACAACTTTTTCTTTACTGAAATAAAAAACAGCTATTCACAAAAAGACAAAGCAGAGGTAGGGAAAAAAGGAACTCCTGCCGAATTTCGTCAATTTATGGACAGCGTTGTCCAGCTTCAACACCAACTTCTGAAGAAATACGCAAAAAACCATAAGATAACAGAAGGAGCAATGAATGTTGCCAAACTACTCATTGACTATCGCCATGCAAATAGTTTATTAAAGTATGTATTCGATTTAAATCGCAGAAGAGGAAAAAAACCGACTGTTGATAAGAGTTGTTATTCATTCATAGATAACTTGGTGATTGAAAATCCTGCTTTGGCAAATTCGGATACCTACTTCAAGTTTTTGCACAACTATATGACTTATCAGTTGCTGCTCAAAATGAAAAAAACGCCTCGATACGACAATTCACAATACTATGTGGATTTGTGCAATATTGACAAATCCAATATCAAAAACAATTTCTTGCTTTCGATGATGCTTTCTCAACACCTTGTTGAAGGCCTGCAAAGAGCAAGAGTAGAGGACTTGAAGGCGCATTATAACTTTTTGATGGACAACTGCAAAACTGAAAAATACAGAATCGCTGCAAAATATGTGTATGACCAAGTAAAACATTTGGAAGCGGGTTCGGCTGCTCCAGACTTTAGGGTGATGAGCATTGATGGCGAAGAAGTGGCTTTGAGCGACTTCAAAGGTAAGGTTGTCTATTTGGATTTTTGGGCGAGTTGGTGTGGTCCATGCAAACAACAAATTCCTCACGCCAAAAAATTGAAGGAAAAATTCAAAGGTAAAGATGTGGTTTTTCTTTACTTATCGACCGACAAGGACGAAAAAAGATGGCGAGATTTGGTTGAAAGCAAACAGCTTACAGGTGTTCACTTGATTGCAGGAAAAGAAAAAAGCAAGATCAGTCAGGCTTACCGTGTTTCGGGAATTCCCAAATATATTTTGGTGGATAAACAAGGAAATATTGCAGATAGTATGGCGAAACGTCCGAGTCAAGATGGGATTGAAGGGGATATTGAAGGATTACTAAATAAGTAATTTCTATATTTGATTAATCAAATAAAAGATGGTTTTCTTTTAAATTAATTTTTTCCTTTTTGTCTTTCCCTGTTACCAAAACACTAACAACTATTGCACCTTTGACGAGGCGTATTCCAACTTTCTTCATAGCACAAACACAAAATTTTCGTCTAATTCCGCAGGAATGTTCCCTGTAAATTCAATAGCAGTAAACATAGTGCTTCGTATTTAAAGCAGCCTGTGTTACCTTACCCTTCTCTTTATGGTGATAAACAAG
>JBMYXW010000783.1:0-2152 GCA_049608825.1 Chitinophagales bacterium | reverse complement strand
AGACTCCTTAGTAAGATAATGGAGTTTTCTTGATTTTTTCATCAGCATCTGGAGCTACTGAACCAAAACCTGCAAACTCTGTTTGTTGATTTAATTGATCAAATGGCGTTAAAATATCCTCTTTTAATGAGGCTTTTACATTTTCCTTGAAGTGTGTCCACGGCATTGCTTGATAATCTTTCAACAAAGATGGAATAGCTTCTATTGGAGCAAGGTCATCCGTTCCAACAGCTTTTTTATCCAACTGAATATAATCTATATGCCAATGATCGTTGAAACCAGACACTGTTGCATTGTTACTGAAACGAAATTGAAATCCATCAAAAATGAAATTTACATTGAATATAGGTATTGTATCTCTATCGATTTTGATACTATCATAAGGAAGATTAACACTATCTCGAATCGCCAAATGTGTTTCTGTAAATATTCTGGTTGTATCCATATTTGCATTTTCTATTCGGATACTAACTGGTTGGAAAGGATAGTTATATTTATCTTTATGTTGATCTTTTGTAGTGTTTTGTAGTGCCCATACTTCATGCCAATTATTATCACTTCCGAAAAATTCCAACTTCAAGCTGTCTCGACTGTTTGGGAAATCTCCTAACCCTTGTGGCTGATAATAAAATTCTAAAAACAAAGTAGTATCTTCTTCGGCTAAAAGAGGAGTTATTTCACCCTTTTCATTCATTATGTTGTAACAAATAGGGCGAGTCGTCAATTTATCAGCTGCTCCATCAATCAATCCTGTTTGTTCGCCTATGTCAATGGGTTCGTAAGGCTGTCCAAACTCATTGAAGCCGTCAAATGTAGCGACTCCAAAAGACAAAGGTTGGTAAGCCATTGTTTGGTTGATAAATACATCATTTTCTACCCAAGCAGCATTGTCGGGGTATAGTAAGGAAGTCGAAAAGTCGTCTATGAAAGCAAGGCTGTCAATTGTGATTTCTCGCTCTATTTCAAAAATTTGATAGGCGTGACACTCTCTGTTGGGATCGCTTTTGGGAACTAAATCTTGGAGATAATAGATAGTCGGGGCTAGTGAATCTATGCGCAAGTTTACCAAAGATAAAGTGTCTTTTGCTTTATTGTCAGACCATCTAAAAACAGGTAGTTTCCGATCAGTGACATCAAATGAAAACCCAATAGAACCGTAATTATCACAAAAAACATCTCGTTTCACAAAGTTCCCCTCAATAGAAGGAATAGGTTGTGTATTTACATTATTTAAGCTGTACCAAAGCTCCAAACTATCTGCTATCACATTCCCACTGACTGTAAATATATACGGTCCTGCACTTAAATTCGGGAAGGTCAAAACATTAGTATTGGAAGACTCAATTTCGAGATCTCCTTGTGGAGTTTGGTAAGTAAAAGTATATTCAGCATTGATAGGTGCATTGACGATTTCCAATGTCACTGAACCATTCCCATCATCAGCACCACAATCTGGCTGTGTTGCATCTTTCACCACCAAACGAATGCGTTGTTCAGGATTGCAAACAAAATCATAATCAAATCGAAATCCTTTTTCGAGGCTTTCGGTATTGGGGTAAGCATTGTTGGAAGGCAAAGGCATCAACCTTTCCTGTGCTGAAACGCTTGTGCTGAAAAACAAAATGGTAAAAAATATAAATAGTTGCTTTATCATAAAAAAATGCTTTGCTGTTATTTAGATGTTAAGGTGTAATCTTTGAAGCATGAAAATAGCTTGTGCCGATTTCTCGGCATGACATCTTATCATCGGGTTAGAGATTACACCTTTTCGATTCCTCAAAGATGTCACCTCTAACCCTTAAATTATTCCTAATTATCCGGCCCTTCCAATGGATTTGTCTCCAAAGAATCGGACTCACCTTCGTCTTGATTGAAAGTTTCTATTTCCGTTCCACGAGGTTCGCTATAAGGCGAGCGCAAAAACAAATCTACAGGTTCACCAATCGTGATTTCTGTTCCATCTCCAGGAGCAGGAATCTGACGATACACAATCGCTTGATCTGAATCCCTTTCTGGTACATCCCCATCTCTCACCACAGCTCCAACTGTTAACGACATTCCTTGAATTGCAATGCGAGCCTCCAAAAAACTTAAACCCACCAAAGTAGGCACAGGAATTTTGGTATTGCCCAAGCCATTGCCCAAAACCAGT
>JBMYXW010000782.1:0-2154 GCA_049608825.1 Chitinophagales bacterium | reverse complement strand
TTGGAGTGGCGATTTCAAAGTCAAAGCCTGCATTTCTTAGATGCAACATGGGGACAAGGGATTCTACGGGATGATTTCCTGTAGAAAACTTTTTACCATTTTTCATGGTCATGTTTTTTTGCTCTGTAAAAATCGCCAAAATTTTTGACCTCTTCCCTTGGTATTTCGTGTATGAAATATTCTCAAAATCGGTTTTGGCAGAAGTTGCCAATTTTAAAGCTACTTTTGAAGGACTGTAAGACCCGTCTGACTCCAATTTTGGAGCAATACCTAATAATTTCTTTAACATTTTTAATTATTTTATTGTAGTTACTAATTTGTCCATAGGTTTACGAACCTTTACCAAATCCACCAACCAGTCTTTTTCAGCGTCTCTATAACCTAATGGTAAAAGAAGCGTGCTACGCAGGTTTTTTTCTCGCAATCCCAATACTTTATCCAATGTATTAGGGTCGAAACCTTCCATTGGAGTGCTATCCACACCTTCAAATGTAGCTTGTGTGATGGCAGCCATAAAAGCAATATAGGTTTGACGTGCAGCATGTTCAAAATTTGTTTCTGCGTCTCGTTGTGGATAGTTAGCCAGCAACATTTGGCGGTAGTTTTCCCAACCTTCGTTTTTAAAGCCACGAATTTCATTGGTCAAATCGAACATGTAATTTATTCGATCTACGGTATAATTATCCCAAGCAGCAAATACCAATAGGTGAGAGCAATCGGTTACTTGTGCTTGATTCCAAGCAACTTCTCTTACCTTTGCTTTGATGTCTTTGTTGGTAATCACAAGCACTTCAAACGGCTGTAAACCACTCGAGGTAGGAGCCAACCGAATGGCTTCGAGAATGTTGTTGATTTTCTCTTGAGGAATTACGTCGCCATTCATCGCCTTGGTAGCATAACGTTCGTTTAATTTATCTAAAAAGCTCATTGTACAATCATTTCATTAATAATACAACAAAGATAGTATGCAGGTAGGAGCTAAAAATTGATGTATGGTAAGAAATTATTTGTTGGCGATTTCTTTTCGGATTCGGCTCAAGCTTTCAGTAGTGATTCCTAAAAAAGAAGCTATGTGGTAGTTTTTTACATTTTGTTCAATGTTCGGGTAAGCATTCACAAAGTTGATATAGCGTTCTTTGGCTGATAAGGTGAGATTTTCAAGGATTCTTCTTTGGAAGGCAGCAAATGCTGATTCTAAATTTGTGATATGGAAACGACTTATTTTGGGTATTTCATTGCAGAGCTTGTCAAAATCCTTTTTTGAAATCTTAAACAAAGTCGCTTCTTTGATACATTCAATATAAGAGACCGATTTGGTTTTTTCTTTTCCAAATAGGGCAATATAATCACTTATCCACCAGCCTTTGATGGCAAATTGTAGGGTATGTTCTTTTCCAGAGGAATCTATGAAATAGGTTCGCAAGCAACCGCTGTGAATGTAATGGATATGATTCACTTCTTCTCCTGCTCTTAAAAGAAATGCTCTCTTTTTGAGCCTTGTTTTTTGCAGTTTGCCCTGTATAGATTCTATTTCATTTTTGGTAAATGAAATATCTTTGAAAATTTCATGTAGGATAGACTTCAATTCTATATCTAATCTTTTATAACGATTCTTGAATACACTTCTTCATAAGTTTGATATTTTACAATGTTCAAACCTTGTAAATTAAAATATTTTTTACAATCTTTACACATTGTAAAGATAATCGAAAGCAAAGACTATGCAAAAAGAAAAACTAACGGTTGGTGAAGTTGCGAAACTATTGGGAGTTACAACTACTACATTAAGAAACTGGGATAAATCTGGAAAACTGATTCCCCAAAGAGACCCAGAAAACAAATATAGACTATATGCGATGGAAGATGTGAAGAATGTCTTACACGATAGCGGTGTAATGTACATTCCTTTCAAAGAGTTTGAAAAAGAGGAAGTAAAAGAACAAAAATCACTCAGTATAAAGGAAATCAGGTCTCTAATAAGAAGAATGAGTGCTGCTTTTAGAAACTCTTCCGGTGGCGGCTTGATGGAAAGGTTTGAAGAAATCACAAAACTTCTTTTTACCAAATTGTATGATGAAAAAGAATCAGATAAATCTACTTCAATTTTTTCTAATAAAGACACCAGAACCTACAAAAGCCTAAATGACTTATATA
>JBMYXW010000781.1:0-2155 GCA_049608825.1 Chitinophagales bacterium | reverse complement strand
TAGATGGAAAGGAGCTTTCTATTTTGGAATTGGAGGAATTGGAGGAATTGGAGGAATTAGAGGAATTGGAGGAATTGGAGTGTGGATGATTTTTTAGTTAAAACTAATGAGTTAGTTTTAACTAAAAAAATAGTTGTATTTTTCTACAAAAAATGTTAATATCGCATTTACGCACAACAATTGCAGCGAAAAATACGTCAAGATAAACAAAGCCAATAAACTATGCGTTCCCTTTCTTCCTTTTTTTTAGTGGTTTTCACTTCAATCAGTAATACCCAAAAATTAGATTCCTCATGTATGTTTACCAAACTTCAAAAGTTTAGTAAACATGGACTTATATTGACAATAAGCTGTTTATTTCTCCTTGAAGCAGCCGCACAAGAATACAGCATCAGTCAATATGGAATTCAAGATGGTTTGGGTTCTTCCACTGTAAATGCCATTTTCCAAGACAGTCAAGGCTATTTGTGGGTCAGCACCTCCGCAGGAGTCAGTCGTTTTGATGGCAAAGAATTTCGGAACTTCACCAGTCGAGATGGATTGATTAGCGAAAGCGTTCAAAGTATTCACGAAGACGCACAGGGCAATGTCTGGTTTCGGTCGAGTGGCGATGTCAAGCGGGCAAAGGTTGCTTATTTTGATGGACACAAATTTCGGCAATTAGAGGGCGAGGATTTAAAGGTTTTTGGTCAAGGACAAATTTTTTTCTACAAAAACCGCTCCGCTCCACTTTGGCTTCAAAGCGGTGAAAATGACCTTTTGATGCTGCACAGTACGGGCGACCTATTGTTCCCCAATGCCTATGCCCCATTGAAGCACAACCATATCTACAATATCCACAAAGTCGCTGACAATCACTATTATTTGGGGACACTTTTGGGCTTGGTCGAATACAAAGACAGTACTTATACCAACCTCACCAAAGCTGTCAAACGCTCAACCCAAGTATTTCAGATAGACAACTATCAGGGAGAATATTGGCTGCATACAGATGAGGGCATCATTCGCTTTGATGGCAAAAATTTTGAGAACAAAGACATCCCTCCTACCCTTCAAAAAAATGTAACACACTCAGTCCTAAAAGACAAAATCGGCAATCTTTGGTTTGCTACCATTCGAGGCTTGTACCAATACGATGGAGAGGTGTTTCACCACTTCAATACCTCAGATGGTTTGCCGAGCAACCGCATAGATTGGGCATTTCTGGACTCCAAGGAGCGACTGTGGTTGAGTACCAAAGAAGGATTGGGCGTTTTTGATGGTAGTTGTTTCCAAAAGGTGGAAGAAAACGAAGAAATGGATTTTTGGCGAGATGGATATCGGAGACCTTACCGAGAAATATTGGAAGACCATGAAGGAAATATTTGGTTCAATTCACACGAAGGAATTTCTCGATTCCAAACTTTCGCCTTTGAACATTACCATGTCGAAAATCTATTGGAGAGCAGTTATGTGACAAGCGTATTGGAAGACCGAGCAGGGCGGACTTGGTTTGCCTACCGCAACAAGGGATTGAGTATCTGCGAGAATGGCGAATGTGAGCATTTTGACAAAGACAGCAGTTTGGACACCGATATGGTGTTTGACCTTTTGGAAGGGCAAGACGGAACAATTTGGATAGCTACCGTTAAGGGACTTTATCAATACCAAAATGGAGAATTTGAACAGAAAATTATCCACGAAAAATTGGGTTCTGCTCCTATTATCTACCTTGACGAAGATATGGATGGCAATATTTGGATGGCTTCTTATTATGGAGTTATTCACCAATTTGATGGCGAAAAGTTTCACCATCATTCCATCAAATCAGAAGATACACCCTTCAATGACATGTCTTTCTCCGAAGGTATTCCTCGTTATGGTATGCAGGAACTTTTGGTCGATCGCCAAAATCGGGTTTGGGTAGCTATCAACGATGGCGTGTATCGTTTGGACAGTTTGCAGAGCAAATTTCAATTGGTGGGCAGCAGTCGCTATTTTGATTTGATTGTGGATATGGACGAAGACGAAGCGGGCAATATTTGGATGGTGAAAGCCAATGGTGGTTTGCTGCGGTTCGATGGCAAATACATGATTAACTTTGACGAAATGGATGGTTTGGTGAACAACAATGTGAGTTCCATCCAAATACGTGAGGGAATCGCTTGGTTGGGAA
>JBMYXW010000780.1:0-2156 GCA_049608825.1 Chitinophagales bacterium | reverse complement strand
CCAAAGTATTGAAGTCTCGCGTCTTACTTCCCTCTTCTGTCCTCCCAAAACAACCCCAAAATCAAAAATTATGTTCCAAATCCTGCAAATTTGTCCAAACTTTGTCTCGGTCGGAGGTAATAATGTCTTTGGTAGGGATGCGCCAATCAATTTGGAGAGCAGGGTCGTCATAAGCCAAACCGCCTTCGTGTTCTTTGGAGTAGTAATTGTCACATTTGTACTGAAAGACTGCCGTAGGACTCAAGACCGCATAACCATGTGCAAAACCTTGGGGAATCAAGAATTGCAGCTTGTTTTCTTCCGACAAAACGATGCTAAAAGATTTGCCATAAGTCGCTGATGAACGCCGCAAATCCACCACTACATCCAAGACTTCTCCCTCTGTTACTCTCACCAATTTGGTTTGTGCAAAAGGAGCGTGCTGAAAGTGCAATCCTCGTAGAATGCCATAAGTAGAACGTGCTTGATTGTCTTGCACAAAATCGTAGTTCAAGCCATTCGCTTCAAAACGCTGTTTGTTGTAACTTTCATAAAAATAACCTCTTTCATCGGCAAATACTCGTGGGTGCAAAATCAATAAATCTTCAATTCCTGTCTGTTCTATAAAGCTTTGTGCTTGGTTCATGTTGTGTTATGGTTGTTGATAAATGATTGTTTTGGACTGCAATATTGAAGAATTTGGAGGATTTTACAAGTTCTTTGGGTAATTTCCTTAGAACTTGCCTTTATTTCAATAGTTTTGCTGATGACTTTTCTGCAAAAGGTGAGCCATTTTTAACCAAAATTTTGAAGTATGACCAAGCCACAAACCCTTTGGCGAATTGAATTTGCCCAATCCTTGTTTGAGAAAATCAAGAACATAGAAGGGCTACAAGCCTGTTTTATTGGTGGTTCTGTTTGCCGAAATTTGGCAGACGAATATTCCGATTTGGAGCTTTGTTTTGTTTGGGAACAAGCCATTGGAGAATCAAAAAGGCTGTTGATTCACCAAAGAATAGGCGGAAACAGCACTCATTTGACTCACAATGAAAGCTTGCAGCAAACGGAAGAAAGCCTTGATTTCAATGGCTTTCAAATCGACATTTACCACACTACAATACATGCCACAGATGCCATCATAAAAGATGTCTTAATCCATCACCACCTTCAATTCAGTAAGTTGATTTATCTCAATGTCCTTCAAAATGCGATTCCGCTATGTGGTGAACCCATTTTGCAGCAATGGAAAGAGCAAATAAAAGCCTATCCAAATCAACTCGCCAAATTACTGATTGAAAAATACACTCAAAACTTCTTTCGAGCAAGTGTTCCTGTTTTCATTTTCCGAAAAGATTGGACAGTTTTTTACAGCCTAATCGCAGGTTATCAAAAAAACATTTTCCTCGTCTTGACCGCCCTCAATAAAATCTATTTTCCTGGCTTCAAAAGTAGTTTGGAGCATATCCAATCCCTTCAAATTAAGTCCAACGGGATAGTGGAATTGTACGAAAAATTGTATGAATTGCCTCCGAAGGAAATGTGGGAAGAACTGGTGAAATTGAAATTGGAAGTGTTGAAATTGGTGGAGGAGCATTTTGGGGATGTGGAGTTGGAGGATATTTATAAGCGGGTAGGTGAGGGGAGAGGGTGGTTTGGGGAGTTGCCAATCGAAACCAAACCTTAAATCAAGTGTTATAAAAATATGAAAACCCTCACCATCATCGGCGGCGCAAACGGCGCAGGCAAAACCACCTTTGCCGAACAATTCACCAAAGACAAATCCCTGTCATTTCTCAATGCAGACAAAATTGCCAAAAAATTGGAGGACAAAGGCATATCAAATGCCAATTTCAAAGCAGGGCGCATTTTTTTTCAGCGATTGGCAGAATACATTGAAGAAGAAAAAGATTTTGTAGCCGAATCTACTCTCTCAGGAAACTATCTATTGAAGGTAGCGAAAAAAGTGAAAGCACAGGGCTACAAAATCGAATTGGTCTATATTTTCTTGGATTCACCCGAAACCTGTATTCAAAGGGTTCGAGCAAGAGTTTTGAAGGGCGGACACCACATTCCGAGAGAAGATGTTATTCGGAGATACTACCGAAGTTTTCGCAATGTTTGGGAAGGATTTGCGCCTTTGGCAGATAAATGGTGGTTGATTTACAATGGAAGTGAAG
>JBMYXW010000779.1:0-2158 GCA_049608825.1 Chitinophagales bacterium | reverse complement strand
AAAAAAAGTGTCAAGTCTCCAAAAAGACTTGACACTTTTTTTGTGCTATAATTAATATTCAGCACTTCAGACCGAAGCAATTAAATATTTAAAAAGCCCGAACGGCACGAACATTATGGAAGTTGCCCTTATAATCGTCAATCTGAAGACCACCACCGAAGAACTGAACCCATGTTTTCTGGTCGCTGAACTCCGTAGAACTTGAGTAGAATGCTCCCTCAAATTCGCCAATACTTACCCCAGAAATGTGTCCATCTCCATCAAAATCGGCAAGATTTGTCCAAATTAAATTTAATTCGCCTTTTGATGGTAAAAACCAATCCATGTAGCCATTTAACTCAAGATCATCACAAATCTTTGCTGCAATTCCACTTGTAGTACAGCCTGCTAGGATTTCCATTGTGTTTTGAACTCCAGTCCCTAAAACTTCACCATCTGCTCCATTGATTTCACCTTGACATCCCCACCTTGCACCTTTACTCTGATCTTCTTCTGCTGCTACCATCCCCGAACCATCATTTGCATTCACATAAAATATCAATCCTCCTGCATACCTTTTCCCATAAAGACTGCTTAGGGGAATGTTTCCATTTAATAATTCCAATGGTGTTATGCCTGCGTCTAATAAGACTTGTACCTGTGTATCATCGAAATTTTCACAGTCGATACCTGTATAACCAATTGGGCAATCAAAAACGCCACCTTCAGGCTCATCTGTGCAAGATTGTAGGCTTAGAACTGCAAAGAACATAGTTAATAATACTATTAATCGTGCTACTTTCATTTTTGAAGTTTGATTTTTCATTTGACTAAAATTTTAAAGATTTAAAAATGGTTTGATCTCTTTATAAGAGATTGTTATTGTGAGTGTCATTTAGACTTCAATGTTATTGTCTTAATGACACCCACAAAGTTACAGGTTATGGTAGGTAAGCTCGAACCAAGTTTGGGAGAAACATAGGTTTCTATCGAACAAAATATTGATAATTAATTGATTATTAACGTGTCAAGATTCCTACATTGCCACCAGATACATACACCGAACGAACATTGTCGAAACGATATCTCGCAGCCGTAGTTCCTCTTTTGATTTCTCGTGCTATATAATCACGTTGAGAACGGAAGGCTGCAGTTATTTGGCTTTTCATGGCAGGAATCAATACTTCTCGTACAGACGGCTCAAATCCACTCGCAATTCCTAAAAATCTCACATCCGTTACTTCAAAAGCGATACTTCGATTGTGGGGAATCAGTCTCAAATAGATTTTCCAAGTATGGCGACTTATTTGGGCATCAGCCGCAGCCCTGTCTTCTCTAAATTTGGCACATCCTGGACACATTCTCTTCAATTCCGTTCCATTTTCTTCAACTTTCAAAGTTACTACAAGGCGATTTCCTTCAAAAGTAGTTGTCGTTGCGGTTGAAATCAAATTCATATCATTGAAATAAAGCGTTTTATCTCGAACACCATTGACATACATAGGTATATTAAATCTGGTGGTGGTGTTTCCTAACCGAAAATAGGAATCATCGACTTTGTACCAACTTACATTATTGTTTCGGTCTCTGTATCGAGGACCAAAATTGTTCATACGCATTCGAATACCATCCATAATGAGACTCGCAAAACCTCCGAATCTACTTTGGGGAATTTCTACATGACTCCCTGTTCTGCGACCTGAACTACTTGTACTTGTAGAAGGAACCTCTATAAATTTCCACTTTTGAGCATTCGTGCCATTGTGGTCAAAAGTCCAAATCGGTGTGCCTGTTGTAGTTCTCGCACCTTGTACATCTAAGCGCAATCGAGAATTGACTTTGGGAATAATGTAGTAATAGCCACCTCCTGCTGATTGAAGTTTGAATTTTTGTGCAGTGCCATTGTGTTGAGGCCAAAGCCATAAAGGTGTTTTTCTAACGGTTCCAGTGCGTTTAACATCCAATCCCTTGTTGCTCTTTTTGTGAGCGAAGGAGTAATAGCCGCCCCCTACATTTTTCAGTGTCCATTGTAGGGCAGTTTTGTTTCGGCTGGTTTTTTGGTCAATTACTATAAGAGTTTTTGAGGCTGTTCCACCCGATTTTGAAGCAAGATAACGGGCAGAACTCAATGCACTTTGGACATAATAGGTTTTGCCTGCTTGAGGGGCTTGTGCATTTG
>JBMYXW010000778.1:0-2162 GCA_049608825.1 Chitinophagales bacterium | reverse complement strand
AACTCTGTTTTCATGAGCTCCTCACTCATGCCACTTTTGGCTATGATGGTATCTGAAATTTGAATGCTCATACTTCAATAGATTTATGTTTTTGGTAAAATATTCTAACAACTTTACAAATCATTTCGTTCTAAAAGCTGTATTTTAACTTCAAGACAAGGAAAAGAAATGGAACTATTCTGGTTTTGTAACTACCTGCTTTTTAACAAGATTTTCCTTATCTTGGGCAACAAAATATGCTCCAAATGAAAACCATCAATTCTATATTCTCTCTCCTTCTTTTTTCTTCAATACTGACATTTTTGCTTTTCAGTTGTCAATCAAATCCAAATTCTTCAAAAATGGGCGAAAACATTTCTTCTGAAAAAGAAACCAAGAACACCTTCAATACTTCCGAAACCGAAAAATTGTTTGACCTCTCAATGACCCAAAGTGAAAGGGACACGATGCAGTCCGATTTGGAAGAACAATTGGAGGCTTACAAGGCATTGCACAAATATTCTATCGGCAATGAAGTTCCACCTGCGCTGCAATTCAATCCGATTCCATTGGGTTTTGAGGTATCCAACAATCAAGAGGCAATTGATTGGGGCTTGAAGGAAAATGTAACCGTTCCCGAAAACTTGGAAGACCTTGCTTTTTACCCTGTTCATCAATTGGCTGTGTTGATGAAAACCCAAAAAATCACCTCCGAACAGCTCACCAAAATTTACATCGAAAGGCTCAAAAAGTACGGTGATACACTTCAATGTGTCATCACGCTCACCGAAGACTTGGCACTCCAACAGGCTCAACGAGCGGACGAAGAAATCAAGGGAGGAAAATACCGTGGAGTACTTCATGGGATTCCCTATGGTGCAAAAGACCTCTTGGCAGTCAAAGGCTACAAAACGACTTGGGGAGCGATGCCCTTCAAAGAGCAACAAATCAATGAAACGGCTACGGTCGTCCAAAAACTGGAAGATGCAGGGGCAGTTTTAGTTGCCAAACTCACCTTGGGTGCATTGGCTTGGGGCGATGTTTGGTATGCAGGAACGACCAAAAATCCTTGGAATTTGGAGCAGGGTTCGAGTGGCTCATCGGCAGGCTCGGCAGCCGCAACTTCTGCGGGTTTGGTGGCTTTTGCGATTGGTACAGAAACGTATGGCTCTATTGTTTCACCCTCTACTCAGTGTCGGGTGTCGGGTTTGCGACCGACTTATGGGCGGGTGAGTCGATATGGAGCGATGGCATTGAGTTGGAGTATGGACAAAATTGGGCCTATTTGCAGAAATGCCAAAGACTGTGCTATGGTCTTTGAAGCGATTCGTGGAATGGACGAAAAAGATGCAACACTTTTTGAAGCCGACTTCAATTACAAACCCAATACGGATTTGTCCAAATTAAAAGTGGGTTACTTCAAAAGTTTGTTTGAAGCAGATTATCCCAACAAAGAAAACGACCAAGAAAGCCTTGAAGTTCTCCGCAAATTGGGAGCAGATTTGCAGGCGGTCGAAATGCCTAATGAGTTTCCGAGTGAAGCTTTTGGCTTGATTTTGATTGCAGAAGCTGCTGCGGCTTTTGACGAATTGACCCGCAACAATGAGGATGATTTGATGGTGCGTCAAATTCGCTATGCTTGGCCCAATGCTTTTCGGGCAGCGAGATTCATTCCTGCTGTGGAGTATATTCAAGCGAATCGGGTGCGCTTTCAGTTGATTCAAGCGATGCACCAACAATTCAAAGAGTTTGATGTGATTGTTTCACCGAGTTTTGGCGGTAGTCAGTTGTTTTACACCAATTTGTCAGGGCATCCTTGTGTGGTTGTTCCGAATGGTGAAGATGGGGAAGGAAATTCTTCGAGTCTTACTTTTGTCGGTAATTATTTTGATGAAGCAACGATTTTGGGAGTGGCAGAACGTTATCAAGAAGCGACGGATTTTGATGAATTGAAGCCACCTTTGAAGTAAATTCAAATTCAAGATGCAAATTCAAACGCAAAGGCTTGATTGGTAATTTTCAAACCTTATCTTTGCAGCCAATAAAACACAAATATTCACTATTTTAATCAAAAAACTGTGGCAAGAATAATGGCAATTGATTATGGTATGAAGCGAACGGGCATTGCAGTGACCGACCCACTTCAAATAATTGCTACGGGATTGACCGCAGTAGATACCAAA
>JBMYXW010000777.1:0-2170 GCA_049608825.1 Chitinophagales bacterium | reverse complement strand
AAATATTCAAGTCCTAACGGACTTCTCAAGTTATCATTGATTTAACTTCTGTTGTACTAAATTATTTGACTTTTCCAAAAAAAGCTTCTCACATCCCGCCTCTTTCATCCAAGTTTAAATTCATCTACTTTTATGGCAAATACGACTATTTGGACAGGTTCAGACTTCTATTTGTGTGATACAGAACTAGCACAAGCTTTTCACATTGCCCGTGTTTTGGGAATGCCTTTACTCATTGAAGGAGAACCAGGTACTGGTAAAACGGAGCTTCCTTTGCAGTTTGCAAAGAGTTTGGATTTGGATTTGTTTGTTTATCCTGTGGGTTCAAAAAGTACGGTTGAGCAGTTTGTGGCGAAGTTTGACCACGTAAAATATTTGAGAGATTCTCAGATTGAAGTCTTGAATGCCCAACGTGACGAAAAAGGATTGGACAACAAATTAAGCACTGGTGGTAGAAGTACCGAAAATTTGGATGATTATGTTTTGATGGGACCTGGTGCTTCGGCTTATACGCACCACAATTCAGTTTTGTTGATTGACGAGATTGACAAAGCTCCTCGTGAGTTTCCCAATGACTTGTTGTATGCTTTGAGTCATCGAAAATTCGTGTTGCCAGAATCGGGGCGAGAAATTGAAGTGAGTGAGGAAGATATGCCTGCGATTGTGATTACAAGTAATAGAGAACAAGAATTGCCGACTGCCTTCAAAGGACGTTGCATTTACCATTACATTTCGTTTCCAAGTCCTGAGTTGATGCGAGAAATTGTATTGAAACACTTCCCCGATATAGATGATACCTTAAAAGAGAGAGCCATACAGCTATTCTATCAATTCCGACATTTGGGTTTGGAGCGTTCTCCTTCTACAAGAGAACTCTTGAATTGGCTCAAATATTTGGGTACTTTTGAGCATGATGAGGCAATGGCTAAATTGGAATCGAAGGAAGGTATTGGTGTGTTGGTGAAAACCAAAGCCGATATGGAAAAGATAAAAGCAAAGTGGAATTAAACATACTTAGCTACAAATAATTTAGCAATTGACTCTGCGACTCTATCACATCCACCGGCATCAACCAATTCGTAAAAACAATGTGCCATCAAAGCACGTCCGCCGTGGTCTTCTGCAATAAAGTTGAGTTCTTCTGCAATTTGTTTTTTTGTTACCTCTCCTCCTTTTCCGATGTGGTAAACCAGCTTCTTTTGATTCATCAATTCGGCAGATTTTGATTCTCGAATGGAAGTAGGAATGATAAAGTTAGGGGTTTTCAAACAGGCCAATTCCCAGGCGGTTAAACCACCAGAAGAAATCGCTAAGTCTGCCATCAATTGAAATTGTGGCATTCTATCTGTATCAATGTGCAAGCTCACATTTTTATCGGGGTGTTTTCTCATCAATTCACGAAGTTTATTCACAGCAATGTACAAACTCCCTACGACAACTAAGACTCGTTCAAAATGAATATTGGATTCATAGATTGCTTCCAATGCTTTGTGAGTCAAATTGCTTCTATCTGCTCCTCCAAAATTAATCAGAATAGTATCAACAGACTGATTATTTTTTTTACGGGCTGTTAAGTTCATCGTTTTGTAAATATCCTTTAAAATAACATATTTAGTTCCAAACAGGGATTGAGTATAAGGAGCTAATTTGTAATTCTGTTCTAATGCTAGGAGATTCTGATTGTGAACTATATCTGCATAAAATGGATCTCGATATTTGAAAGTAATCATCATCAATTTGATGCGTGTAAATCTAATTTTTTCTTGAAATTCGACAGTATAATAAAATTCTTCATCACTGTCTATCAATAATAAATTGTGTGGATAGTGGCTGTGATTGTGAATAAGTTGGGCTAATCTTTCTGCGTACTTCATGGTCAGTACTGTTAGGTAAATCACCTCATATCCCTTTTGCTTCAATTGATCTTCATAGA
This sequence comes from Chitinophagales bacterium, assembly GCA_049608825.1. GTDB lineage: Bacteria > Bacteroidota > Bacteroidia > Chitinophagales > UBA2359 > JAUHXA01. The sequence continues at coordinate 237 of JBMYXW010000777.1, read as the reverse complement.
AAGTCGGGGTTTTATGAAGTAAGAAGGTGCATTTCATTCCAATTTGTTGCAGTTTTTTTGCTAAAATTTGACATCGCATTAAATGACCTGTCCCAATTTGACGATTGGCATCTACTCGAAAAAAAACATTTACTAAGTGATTATTCATTGGGTTTAAGATTAGGGGTTATATGTATTTAGAAGGCTATACTTCTAATATTGGACAAATGAAGTCTTTGTAGTTTTTAATAAAAAGAT
>JBMYXW010000776.1:0-2171 GCA_049608825.1 Chitinophagales bacterium | reverse complement strand
AGTTTTTGACCAATCAATATATTTTGTGCGAAAGTTAAAAAACGATTGGCAATGTATTTATGAATCGGCATTCCACCCTTCAATGCACCCTTACCCAAAATTCTTGAAGCCAAGACCGCAGGATACAAACCGCTTGCAATGATACTTGCCATTGCAGGAATCAATAGAGGAGTGTATTGGTAATCGGGATGCACCATAATCACGATGTCCGCCCCAATTTCCAAAGCTTTGTTGTAGCAGGTTTTTTGATTACCACCATAACCCTTATTTTTGTCGTGCCGAATAACGTGTTGTATGCCAATACGTTTTGCGAGTTCGCTTGTGTTGTCAATACTAAAGTCATCGACCAAAATCACCTCATCTACAATATCGTGGGGTATTTCATTGTAGGTTTTTTCGAGCGTTCTTTCTGCATTGTAGGCAGGCATTACGACCACCACTTTTTTGTTGTTAATCATATTTCATTATGCTTTGAGAGAGCTATTTTTATTAAGACCGCAAAATTACTAATTTTTGAAACCTTGTTTGAGATTAGATTGTTTAAATCGCAACTCAAAATCTAAAATAAATAAAAAATGAATGTAAATACACAAGAAATCATTGACAAATACAATCAACTTTCCCCTAAATTGCAGCAAGAAGTACTCAATTATATAGATTTTTTGATGCACAAATATGGCGTTAACATTCCTGAGTCGAAGGAACGAGAAGAAGAAACGACCTCTAATGAAGTGCAAACAATTTCTGTTGAAGAAGATTTGAAGTTGGATAAAGAGATTGCAGGAATTGAAGAAAAAAAGAAAGATAAGATAGCTCCCGATTGGCACGAAATCAAACAGGCATTTAAGGATGAGTTTTATTAGAATCTTTTTACAGACTTCAAAAGCTTTTTAATATTAGGATTCAATTGATAAATCAATACGCAATTTATGAACTGTCAAACAGCCATAGCCCTACTTCAAAACCAACCTCAACGGTTCTACACTCAGTTTGAAGGAATTGTCTTCAAAATCGTAGATAAATTTTGTGAACAAACGATTGCAAAAAACTTGCAGCAAGCTACTGTATTTCGAGAAGTCAAGAAAAAACTGCCGAACCGCCTCGCCAAAGTCTGTAAAAAGGCAAAAGAAGAAGTTTATTTTTTGACAATCCTTGCCAAATCTATTCAAATTCTCTGCAATGATATATTGGATAAAACACTGGCAGAGCAAAAATCACCTCAATTATTGCTTCGTTATCAGCCTTTTGTCAAAATGCGGGTAATCGCATTGGTCAATAGTCAATATTTTAGAACCAGCGATGAGGTCGATGTTCAGCAAATGACTCTTCAAAAAATATTGGAAAAAATCAGAGGGGGCAAACTCCAACAGTACCGAGCAGACGACAATGCGCTTTTCAGTACCTACCTCAAACGGATTATTGAAAACCAATTTATTGACATTCACCGAGTCCTCTACGAAAGCCAAAAGCGGCAACAAGCCAGCGAATTGAAGCCCGAATTGGTAGAAAGTCAAGAGGGAATGAGTTATCATCTTTTTGAAGAAATATCCAATGCTTTTGACCGAGAAGAACAGGTCAAGCAATTGACACTCTTATTGAAGGTTTTTCCCGACAAAAGTCGCATCAAATTTGAAACTTCTCTCAAAACCAGCTACTATTTGATTTTATTGCAGCAAGATGCTGAAAATCTGCAATTGAATCGAAAGCAAGCCAAAGCATTTTTGAATCTTTTTGGTATTTCATATCAACACGTCAAAAGCACCGATGTTTGGGAAAAACTGAATCCTTACGTTTGTATTTTTGAAGGAAAAGAAACGAGTGCCGTCAATCTCCGTAAATGGTTTACCCGCTACCGCAACAAAATTTTGGCTCGTATTATGGCCGAAAGCCTATCGGACTACAATGATTCTGTTTCTGAAAATGACTTTTTAGAAATGTTATTTGAAAAAATTAAAAGTGATAGAATGGTGGGAAAGGCAGCTTATCAGTGGTTTCGAGAGATTGTGGTAACTTATTATCGAGGTGTTTAGGTGTTTAGGTGTTTGTGTTGATAATTGTGTTTAGGTTGGTAATTGTGTTTGGGTGTTTGGGTGTTTGGGTTGATAAGCGTATTTGTGTTGGTAATTGTGTTTGGGTGTTTGGGTGTTTGGGTTGATAAGCGTATTTGTGTT
>JBMYXW010000775.1:0-2173 GCA_049608825.1 Chitinophagales bacterium | reverse complement strand
GAGTAAATCAACATTTCCTATTAGTATTTTTTCTGAAAAAACAATCTTCATTATCCTCAGAAAAATTTCATTCGTTTCCAGTGCTTCTATTTTTAGCCACTTTTTTATGAACCCAATGAATATTTCGCTCACTTCAATATCTGACTGTACAATGTTTTTAGTAGGCAATTTAGATTTCTGAAGTGTCACCAAAACATCTCCTTTGATGCTTTTAAGGCGATTGATTTGTCTAGGCGTAAATGATTTTTGAACGAGCCATTTATAATCAACAAGCTCAAATCCATTTTTAATACAGGCATTTGTAATCGATTTCCATTCTATCCCAGAAAGAGAATGATAGGTTAGAGAGAAAAATTTATTGGGTTTTAAAACCCTTCTAATTTCAGCAAATGCCAAATTTATTTCCTGTTCATATTGTTCGCTTCTTTTTTTTCTTTTCTTGCTATCCGATATAACAATTTCATTTTCGTAATCAGGAGTTAATTTCAACCAAGAATTCCATATAATGCTTTGCTCAAAATAAGGAACTGCATCTCCATAAGGAGGGTCGGTAAATACATAATCCACAGTTTCATCTTCAATACTTAGTTTTTTTGCATCATTTTGAAGGACTTTATAGGAGTTATTGAATTGAATTGGGTTAAAATTAAACTCTCCAGTGTTTCCAAACTGGTTCAAATAGTCTTGCTTTCCTTTAAGAATTTTTGAAAATCTATTTTCAAAATATTTGAGAACATTGTTTTCTAAATATGTTTTTCCAATATAAAAACCTGTCATCCATGCACCTGGAGCCATATCTCCCCTACTTTTTATAGGTGGAAGAAGTTTGGAGCAATTCGCAAGGTTGGCAGTGAAGGCAACTTTTAGCAATGCCCTTTCTTTACCACTAGAATGAGTCTCTATAAGTATCAATAATTTTGCGTGACAAGCAAGTGTTCTTTTTGTAAAAAGGTCTGCCACAGTCATTCCTTCCCTTGCAGAAATTCTCGAATTTTGAATCAGTTTTGTTGTGGGATACCAATCTTCAATTGCTTGTGTTTTTTCATAAGCTAAATATTTCTGAACCTCCTCTTCCTCTAACTCAATTTCTCGAGCACGTGTATCACCATTTAACTTGTATTTTGCTTTGATAGGAATATTTTCCTTATTTCTCAAAACGGATATCAATTGGACAGATTCACCTTCTACATTCCATTCATACCATTTTTTTACAAAAGGCTCGAAATCAATTTTTATTTTCTTCCACTGTTGGTTAAGCAGTGCTAAATCTACTTCTTTTTCTAAAAGTTGAATATTTAAAAAGTTGGCAATAGGATTCAAATCATTGGTAATTACATTTCTATTCGCAATAAATGCCTCACAGCAAAATACTCCGTATCCCGAAAAAGGGTCGAGAACAATGTCATTCTCAACAGTATATTTCTCAATCAAGGTTTTTAAATCACTTGAAGGTTTTTTCCCCCAATACTTGTGCATTTCATATCTATCTCTCTTTTGTTTCAAATTGTTGATGTTTAGATAATTATTTATTCAAAATACAGTTATTTTCACAATTTCAAAACCAACTGCTCTGAAGATTCCACCACCTTCAATTTGGGAGTCAATTGCGATTCCTTCGCTTCAATACGCAACTGCATATCCTTATTTGAAATACTCCCCTCCAATTCCAAATTGGAAAGCAAAGCTTCATACACTGCATTTCTATTTTTTTCTTTACCTCCCACATGATAAAAATGCTCTTTGGTGGAAATACTACAATCTTTCCAAACGGAAAATACATACTCATTGGTACGATACTTATTGCTCAACCAAGTCGACAAAATAAAATTTGCACCAGATGCCTCCAAGCCTTTCTTCAAAACAATTTCTTCTTCCTCAGACCAAGAATCAAAATAATCCACATGTCTTCCGATATAAGGCGGGTCACAATACACCATATCGCTTGCTTGAATTTGCTTTAAGGTTTCTTGAAAATCCTGATTGACAAATGTATAATCTCCATTTTCTATGATTTGGGAAATGTTTTTTACTTGATTCGTGATTTTCGTCACCAAAGCTTGAGCAAAACGATTCGGCTTCTTGCAGAAAGGGACATTGTAGCCTCCTTTTTTATTGAAGCGCATCATACCATTGAAGCAAGAACGACTCAAAAACAAAAAATCCAATGGATTCT
>JBMYXW010000774.1:0-2173 GCA_049608825.1 Chitinophagales bacterium | reverse complement strand
CCCTTCAACTCCAACTCACCAACATCGAAGGTCGAGTCGTCTTGAAGGAATGGATTGAAGATGGGAAACAGTTGGATATTGCAGATTTGGCAGCAGGGATTTACATCGCTACTTGGCTGCAAGATGGACAGGCATTGAAGCGAGAGAAGGTAGTGGTTTTGGAGTAGCAGTTTTTTCTAGATAGGAAAGGAACTTTTCTCACTGGACTTTTAGTTCCTGAAATGAAAAAAACAGCTACCTTGCAAGTAGCTGTTTTCCATTTTGATTCTTATTTTAATTTTCATTCGAGAGATTATCGAGCAAAAGTCACTGCCCGTGTCTCTCTAATCACGGTCACTTTGATTTGACCAGGGTATTGCATTTCATCTTGAATCTTTTTAGAGATATTGAAGGAAATATTCTCCGCCACATCATCGGGAACTTTTTCGCTTTCTACAATGACCCGAAGCTCACGACCCGCTTGAATAGCATACGCCTTTTCGACTCCATCAAAATCCATCGCCAAGTTTTCGAGGTCTTTGATGCGCTTCAAGTACGACTCCAAAATCTCTCGTCTTGCACCTGGTCTTGCACCCGAAATCGCATCACACGCCTGAATAATTGGTGAAATGATGTACTGCATTTCAATCTCGTCGTGATGCGCTCCTACCGCATTACAGACCGCAGGATGTTCTTTGTATTTCTTCGTCCATTCCATCCCCAAGAGCGCATGAGACAATTCACTTTCCTCTTGCGGCACTTTGCCGATATCGTGAAGCAATCCCGCACGTTTCGCCAACTTGATGGTATTAGAACCCAAGCCCAATTCTGCTGCCATAACTGCACACAAACGAGCCGTTTCGATAGAGTGTTCGAGTAGGTTTTGACCATAAGAAGAACGAAAACGCATCCGCCCAACTACTTTGATGAGTTGAGGGTGCATCCCGTGAATGTTGAGGTCAATAATCGTTCTTTCCCCAATCTCATTGATTTGTTGGTCCAGTTGTTTGCGGGTTTTGGCTACAACTTCTTCAATCCTTGCAGGGTGAATCCGTCCGTCTGTTACCAAACGTTGTAGCGAGAGTCGAGCCACTTCTCTACGAACGGGGTCATAACCCGAAATCACAATCGCCTCAGGCGTATCGTCCACAATGATTTCAATGCCCGTAGCCGCCTCTAAAGCCCGAATGTTCCGACCTTCTCGACCAATGATTTGACCTTTGATGTCGTCGCTTTCGAGGTTGAAAACAGAAACCGTATTTTCGATAGTATGTTCAGCAGCAGTCCTTTGAATCGTTTGGATAATGATTTTTTTCGCCTCTCTATTTGCCTTCAATTTCGCCTCATCCATAATGTCCTTCACATAGGCCATTGCCTCAGATTTGGCTTCTTCGACCGTACTTTGAATCAACTGTTCTTTTGCCTCTTGAACCGTTAGGTTTGCTACCTTCTCCAACTCTCTTTGGTATTCTTGATTCAATTTTTCCCGCTGTTTTTCGACTTCTTTGATTCGTTTTTTCAAGTTTTGACGGGTCTCTGAAAGCTCTTGTCTTTTTTGTCTCGTTCCCTCCAATTCATCTTCTAATGTTGCTCTGTTCTTCTTCAAATCTCGCTCCCTACGCTCCAAACTCTCCATTTTCTGTTTGAATCCATTGAGGTCTTGTTTCAATTGATTCTCCTTCTTCCAATGTTCTCGTTTGTCACTATCCAGTTTTTTATATTGCTGTTTCGCTTTATTTTCGGCATTTGAAACAATCTTTTGAGCAGTTTTTTCTGCCTCCAATTCTTTATCTTTGATAGCAACCTCGCCCTTCTGTTCAGCTTCGGTAATCAATCTTTTGGCTTCTTTATTAGCGTCTTCTATTTTAGCAGTTCCCATTTTGTCGGTCATCATTTTACCTACAAAAAAGCCCACCAAAGCGCCAATAATCAAGCCGATAATGGTAAAAAATCCTATATCCATATCGGGTGATTTAATACTTCGTAAAACTCAAATTCAAATTACAAATTCAAACTCAATCTCATTTTATTGGTATGGACCTCATTCAATTTGCTTTGAAATATTATGAAAGTTTCATTTAGTTGTGATAAAAAATGGCTCAATCTTTTTCTTTCAAAAAATCAGACAAAATACTGTCCAATTGATTGAGTTTATTTTCCAATTGTTTGTTTTCTTCGGTTTGCGCTCCTTTCT
>JBMYXW010000773.1:0-2174 GCA_049608825.1 Chitinophagales bacterium | reverse complement strand
TGAATTTTAGTAATAGGAAAATATTATAATTTTTTTTAAGTAAAAATATCAAAAATCATGCGATTAAAAAATAAAGTTGCTCTTATAACGGGTGCGAGTAGTGGCATTGGAAAGGCTACTGCAATATTATTTGCCCAAGAAGGAGCAAAAGTAGTATTGGTAGATGTGAACGATAAAGGTGGACGGGAGACATTGGCAGAGATTGAAGCAGCAGGAAATGAAGCCGTTTATATTCATGCAGATGTGTCAAAAGCGGAGGATTGTGAAGCGATGGTTGCTTTTGCTGAAAAAACATATAACAAACTTAATGTCCTTTTCAACAATGCTGGAATCATGCACTCGGATGATGGAAATGCGATGTCAACGGACGAAAAAGTGTGGGATTTGACCATGAATATCAATGTAAAAGGAGTTTTCTTTGGCTGCAAATATGGAATTCCTGCGCTTCAAAGAGCTGGTGGAGGTTCGGTCATCAATACAGCTTCTTTTGTGGCACTATTGGGGGCGGCAACTCCTCAAATTGCTTATACGGCAAGCAAAGGGGCAGTTCTTTCAATGACCCGTGAATTGGCGGTGATTCATGCTCGTGAAAACATTCGGGTGAATGCACTTTGCCCTGGTCCATTGAGAACCAAGCTATTGATGGATTTTCTGAATACCGAAGAAAAGAAACAACGCCGCCTGGTACATGTTCCGATGGGGCGTTTTGGAGAGGCAGAAGAAATGGCGAAAGCTGTATTGTTTCTGGCTTCAGATGATTCTTCTTTTACTACTGGAACTGAGTTCTTGGTGGATGGTGGGATTCGAGCGGCCTATGTCACCCCAAAGTGAGTTTAGAATTTGGACGAAAGATGTAGGACGTAAAAAGCAAGACATAAAAATTAGGCAACAGATTGATTCCTGTTTCATTCAATATTCAAAATTGGGTAGGTACTTAAAATATAGTTATACCTAACTTCTGACAAATACAAGCCTTGTGGTGGGGCAGAAGGGTTAAAAGGAAATTGAGCTTCTCTGTCCATGACTGCTTTGAAAATTTCCAAACTAACTTTTTCTCTTCCTACTTCTATCAACATTCCTACGATTCGACGCACCATTCCTCTCAAAAAACGATTGGCGGCAATGTGAAACCTAATTCCGTTGCCATCTTCGTCCACAACGAGTTCGGTCTTGAAAATCTTACAGAGTGTTGTTTTATTGCTTCCTCCAGTTTTGCAGAACATCACAAAATCTTCGTATTGAAGTAGTAAATCTGCTGCTTGGCGCATAGCTTCAAAGTTAAGAGGCAGACGATTGTAGTACCAACTCAATTCGTTTTTGAAGGGGTTTTTGTGGAAATGAATGTAATAATCATAGGCTCGGTAAGTAGCATCAAAACGAGTGTGGGCTTTTTCGGGAAGGTTTTTGATGATTCGTTTAACAGAAATATCTTTGGTTAAGAAGCGATTCAATCGCACATCAAATAGCTTGGGCAGTGGGGTGTCGGCATCAAAATGCAGAAAAAACTGACTTGCGTGAACTCCCGCATCTGTTCGCCCACAACCTACACAGTGAATGGGTTCGTTTAGAATCGTACTCAATGCTTGATTGACGATGGCTTGAATACTCAATCCATTTGGTTGAACTTGCCATCCACAGTAGGAAGTTCCTTTGTAGGAAATTTCAAGGAAATAGCGCATATTAGTTAAACTGCATATTTATAATAGGAGCTTTTAGCGCATCATGAATTTTTTCGTCCCAACTATAGATATCTTCTCTAAAATTGATTTCGTTATTGTCATTAAAACAAGTCCAATAAAAAATATTCAATGGAATAGGTCTTGTTAAATCCACGGGCATTTCTTTTTGACTGAAAAGTACCTTGTCAATTTTGGTCGAATCCCATGGTTCTTTTTGGCGTTGGAGAAGGTATTCTGCAAATTTTAAAGGTTGATCCACTCGAATACAACCGTGACTGTAAGACCGTCGGCTATTGGTAAAGTAGTGCCTTGCAGGTGTATCGTGTATGTAGATGTGGTGTTCGTTGGGAAACATGAACTTTACTTGCCCCATAGGATTGTAGGCATTCGGTCCTTGTCGAAAAATATAGGCATTCCAATTGGCTTTTTTCCAATCTATATTCATCGAGTTGACAGACTTATTGCCTCTAAAAACCTTTATGTCATTGTTTACCA
>JBMYXW010000772.1:0-2177 GCA_049608825.1 Chitinophagales bacterium | reverse complement strand
ACATGAAACCCATTTTTCATCTTTCTTATTTATTCCTATTTATGTCTATTCTTCAACCCTGCAATGCCCAAGAGTACAGTATTATGAATCAATGGACCATGGGTGAATGGTTCAACAAAGCGGACAATGCTACTTTGGTACTCCAGCCTAAGCCCGAATTGGATACGGACAAGTTGTACAATAGCCAAACAGGGCAGTGGAGTTTTCCAGAATCAAATAAATACCAAATAGGTCTCAATGGTCAGACCCCTTATTCCGACACTTATTGGGTCAATGGTACGACAATGAATCTCAACAACTATATTACTTTTGAAATCTTAGGCTTGGATGAAAACAACCTGTATATCCGTGACAGTTTTGGAGGGGCAAATGCCCAAATCATCCACCTCACAAGAGTCGGAAGTAAACCCAATTCTTCGCAAGCCCAAACCCAACCTTCTACTTCAAACACTACCCATGTCCTCCAACTCAACCTCCAAAAGGATGCACCTAATTTTAGAAAATACCAAAAAAATGCGTCCAATGTCTTGGCAAGCACCAACGGAATGTCACTCACCGAAGGCGATTTCCAAAAATCATTGGAAGTGTGGGAATATGTGATTGGAGAAGCCTTCACAGATGCCGACCTTCAAGCAGAACGCCAACGGACTATTGCCCAATTCAAAGCAGATCCAACACAAACACTTCAAAACATTGAAGCCAATCAACAAACCATGCAGCAATTGTATCAACTCAAAAATCCTGCAGCATTGGGCGTGGCAAGGGCTGCAATCGCATATGGAGTAACTTCTAACCCCCAACTCCCTAATGCAAAGGAAGACATCGCCATCTTCAATAAATACGATACTGTTTTGGCAGTTGATGCCCAAAATGGAGTGGCTTTGTTGGAGAAAGACTTACAAGGACTCTTGAAAACCATTGAATTTGTGAACAAAATCAGCAACCCCAGTTTCAAAATGGATGCTGCTACCCAACAAACTTTTCGACAAAATACCATACAGAATTACCCCAACCTGTCCATTGAAGAAAAACAATCGATTGCTTCTATGCACATCACCTATCAAATGTTGGCGGCTGAATGGAGTGGAATGAACAATCAAGAAAAACAGGAAGCAGCTCAGAAAATGATTGCAGAAAATGGAGGTACTTCAACCAATGTTTCAGGAGGTAGTTTTGAAAGTGCCAAAGCAAATTTATACCGCATTTTATCAAAAGGAAAAAGCACAGGAGACAGTAGTTCTGGCATGAACTGGAATACCTATCAAACCATGAGCAATATGTCTCTGCAAAATCACGCCAGTATGCTCAATTCTATTTCAGCCATTGGTGGTTCGGGCGATTATTGGAGTGTTCGGTAGCCTTCTTATACTGACAAATATATTTTTAAAAAAATGTATTAAAGTACTCTCTTTTTATTTAAGCATTTTCAAATCACCTATTTATTAGTTGAAATTGCCTAATCCAACCCAAGTTTTGAACACAAGCCCTTTCTCAACATTTTCTTGCCTTTCTTCAAGCTTGGGTATTTTTTTTCCTTCAAGGCATACCAACAAGCCCCGTGTCAATTTGTTTCTTTGTTCGTCATAGACCTTGAAAAGGATAAAAATCACATTATTGATACCTAATATTCTTTTAAACTTAAAATATTTTCACTCTATTTAAGTTATTAGTATTGTAGCTTTCGCAAAATCAACCGCTTTATGAAGCCTTTTTTTACTTCAATACTTTACCTTCTCGTCCTTCAACTTTTCAGTCACTCCTTCATTTTTGCCCAATCTCCTACAAAATCAGATACGACTCAAACGCTTTTCATCATTGAAGATAATGGTAAATATGGTTTGTTGGACGAAAAAGGGAAGGTTTGGTTGGAAGTGAAATATGATGAAGTCGTTTTGGTTCAAGATATCCAAACGGCTTCAAGTACTTTCTATTCAAAATTGAAAGATTCAAATATACGCTTTCAGAATGGGAATTTTTCGGAGCAATCTTTATTTGGAGGGAAAAATCTACTTTTTCTACACATTTCTCCCCAAACCAAAGGAAATCCACACTATGCACCTCACTTGATGTTTTACAAAGAAGGAGATATTTTGGTACACGAAGGAGGTAAGTGTTATTTTTTGGATGAAAATGCCCGACCTCTTTTTGATGATTTTTATGAAGATGCAACGGTTTTT
>JBMYXW010000771.1:0-2180 GCA_049608825.1 Chitinophagales bacterium | reverse complement strand
AAGTAGGTCATGCCCACCTAAAAGAAGGCGTTTCTGCAAGTATTACGGATTTTCCTGGCACATACAGTTTATATCCTACCTCAAAAGACGAAACCATCGTCATCAATACCTTTGCCAATCCCAAAAGCGACAATTATCCCGATGCAGTTGTTTACATTGCAGACATTACTAAATTAAAACCACACCTATTGCTGCTTACCCAAATCCACGACTTGGGCTTGCCAATTGTATTGGCATTGAACATGATAGATTTGGCGGCAAAAGAAGGATTGACCTACGATGTCGAAAAACTATCAAAATTACTACAAATTCCCGTAGTAGCTATCAGTGGTCGAAGTGGCGAAAACATCGAAAAACTCAAACACATTGCAGCTGATTTGTGTCTGCAAAAAGCAGAGAAACCAAAAACGTTTTATAGTTTTTCTAAAAAAGAAGAACAGCTTGCGACAGATTTGCAGACGGACTTCAATATTGACAATCCCTATTGTGCATTAATTTATGCACATCACTACAAGAAAATGCCTTTTTTGAGTGATTTAGAAAAAAGGCAAATAGAAAACCTTTGTAAAAAATACGAATTTGAATCCTTCAATCTTCAAATTCGGGAAACCATGCAGCGATACGATAAGTTCACCCCCATCGTTCGCCAAATACTGTAAAAACCGACAAACAACAATTCTGAAAACAATACACTTACCGATAAACTCGACCTTATTTTTACCCATCGAATTTTCGGTCCTCTGATTTTCTTTTTGTTTATGTTTTTAGTATTTCAAGCCATTTTTGCATGGTCAGAATATCCGATGATGTTGATAGAAACTGCCTTTGGTTTTGCAGGAGAAACATTGCAGAATATTTTGCCCGAAGGTTGGATAACGAGTTTGGTGGTAGATGGGATTTTGGCAGGTTTGGGAGGAATTTTGATTTTCATTCCTCAGATTGCCATCCTCTTTTTCTTGATTTCGATATTGGAGGAGGTTGGTTATATGGCGAGAGCGGTGTTTATTTTTGACCGAGTAATGCAAAAATTTGGCTTGAACGGTCGGAGTATTGTGGCTTTGGTATCGGGCAGTGCCTGTGCCATTCCTGCCATTATGAGTACCCGCACGATTAGTAATTGGAAAGAACGCTTGATTACGATTATGGTGACACCCTTCATCAGTTGCTCTGCAAGGATTCCTGTCTATACTGTTTTGGTAGGTTTTGTAGTTCCATCCGTTACGGTTTGGGGTATTTTCAATGCACAAGGATTGGTTTTCACAGGCTTGTATCTGTTGGGTATTATTGCAGCTTTGGTGTCGGCTTGGGTTTTTAAGCTCATTTTGCAGACCGAAGAAAGCAGTTTTTTGATGATAGAATTGCCAAAATATCGTGCGCCAATGATTAAAAATGTGCTGCTGATTGTGAAAGAACGAGTCATGACTTTCACCATTGAAGCAGGAAAAGTCATCATGGTGATTTCGATTATTTTGTGGGTTTTGGCGAGTTATGGTCCTTCAAACAAAATGGAATTGGCTAAACAAAATGCCCTTGAAGTTGCCGCACAAAAGAATTTAGGCGAAACGGCAACAGCTGATTTGGTGGCAGGTAAACAAATTGAAGCTTCTTTTGCAGGACATCTTGGCAAGTTCATCGAGCCTGCAATTGAACCGCTGGGTTTTGACTGGAAAATTGGCATTGCCTTGATTACCTCCTTTGCCGCTCGTGAAGTATTTGTAGGCACGATGGCGACAATTTACAGCATTGGCAGCGAAGAAAATGAATTGACGGTTCGTGACCGATTGGCGAAAGCCACACATCCCGATACAGGTTTACCTGTCTATACGATGGCAACATCTCTTTCACTTCTTATTTTTTATGTCTTTGCAATGCAATGTATGAGTACGCTTGCGGTGGTGAAACGAGAAACCAAAAGCTGGAAATGGGCAGTGATTCAGTTTGTCTATATGACTGCAATGGCTTATTTTGGAAGTTTGGGAGTTTACCAGATGTTGAGTTAAAGAACGCCAAATTTTCTCAAGTTGTCCATTTTCCATGTGCCATTCCCACCAACCACCATTTCCCATGATGGGCCTCAAAAAACAAACGCAAACTTCCCCAATCCATGCCTCCAAAATCTGGATTTGTACCATCTAAATAGTACTCCACCATAATTGCGTTGGGGTAAATTTTTCGCCAAT
>JBMYXW010000770.1:0-2183 GCA_049608825.1 Chitinophagales bacterium | reverse complement strand
AAGGAGAATTGGAACATAGCGAGGTTTGTACGGATATTGATGTGAGTATTGAAGATGAACCACTATTTCAGCAAAACTCCCTACACATTTTCCCCAATCCCACCCAAGACCAAGTACAATTTGCTTGGAATACGCCCGCCACACAGCTTTCGGTCTATACTATCACAGGGCAATTGATAGAACAAGTTCCTTTGGGTTTGGGGCAGAAAGCATTGCAATTGGAGGTCGTGGATTGGCAGGTTGGAGTGTATTTGGTGTTGTTGGAGGGCGAAAAAGGAGCGATTTTGGGGAGGGAGAAGTTGGTAATTAATAATTGACAATGGATAATTTTTGGATATATACGTTTTCTTTTGTCCGCAATTGAAGTGAGTTACTCCAAAGTTGTTCAACCGTTGCCAAAGTTTTCATTCAATTTGGGAAACCTTGTCAACGGCTGTAAGTCTTGACAACGGTTGAACTAAATCACCCAACCATCCCCAACACCAAATACAAAACCAAACTCACCCCACCCATTGCCAAAGCATAAGGCATTTGGGTTCGGACGTGGTCGATGTGGTCACTTGCCGAAGCCATCGAGGACAAAATGGTGGTGTCGGAAATGGGTGAACAGTGGTCGCCAAAAATACCACCGCCCAAAGCCGCCGCCAAAGCAATATGCACATTCACGCCCATCGTTTCCGCCATCGGCATTGCTATAGATATCATAATCGCAAAAGTACCCCAACTCGTTCCTGTAGAAAAAGCAATTATAGAACTGACCACAAAAACAATTGCAGGTACAAAGGCAGGTGACAACCAAGATTTAGCGACCGTTGCAATGTACATTCCTGTCTGCAACTCCTTGCAAACTGCTCCAATCGCAAAGGCCAAGACCATCAACAAAGCAAGCGGCAGCAAGGCTGCAATGCCTTCCAAAGACAAATCCACCATTTCCCGAATGCCAAAAATGCCTTGTACTTTGTAGAGTGCCATGCTGAGGAGAATGGAGGTAATCACCGCCATCAAAACCGCAGTAGAACCCGAACCTTTGCCGATGGCGAGTAAGGCAGTTTCAAAACCGCTGGCATTGGGGATTGCTGCAGTTGCTGTTTCCCAACCTGTGTAAATCAATAGAATAGGCATCATCACAACCATTGTAACAATCGGGATAATCATATTGAAGGCTTTGGGAGTAACGTTTGCCTTGGTTTGGAGGAGGGTAATGTCGGAACTCATCATCGGTACGGCATCATCCGCCAATAATTTTCCTTCTTCTTTGGCTCGAATTTCTGCTTTTTTCATTGCCCCAAAATCTTTTTGGGTCAGAATCAAAGCCAAAACAAGCAGTAAGGCGAGAATGGGATAGAAATTGTACATCATGGATTGAAGGAGTGTACTAAGCGGATTTTCAAAACCTTGCGTCAGCAACAAACCCATAATGAATGCGCCCCAAGCATTGAAGGGCATCAGAATACAGGCGGGGGCAGAACTCGAATCGGCAATATACGCAAGCTTTTCACGAGGGATTCCCATCTTGTCAAATATTGGACGGTACAATGCCCCAACAGTCAAAACCGAAATACTGGATTCTACAAAAATCAAAATTCCTGTCAACCACGCCAATAATTGCACCGCAACCCTGCTGTTTCCTTTACCATTTGCTTCTCTTTTTTGCATCCAACGATTCACCACATTGATAAAACCTTCCACTCCACCTGATTTTTGGATGAAGACAATCAGCGCACCCACCAAGGCACAAAACATCACCGTCCGTGTATTTCCTTCATCCTGAAAGACATCTACCAATGCTTGTACAGTTGCAAAACTGCCTGTGAGTAAATTGCCGCCATGCAGAATAACCCATCCTAACCATATTCCGAACAATAGGGAAATGAATACTTGTTTGGTGCGAATGGCGAGAACAATGGCAATTATTGGAGGAAGGAGGGAGAGAATGGTCATGGTGTTTGAATGTTTATTGAAAATGTAAATTCAAAGTACAAATTCAAACTCAAAAAATAGTGCTTTGGGCTGGATTATTTTTGGAGATTTAGAAGATAGATGATACAAAGAAACGACAGAACTCCATCAAATTTCAACCCAAAAAAAGTAGGCAAAAACTACCAATCGCATTTTCAAAATCAAACCTCAAATACCGTCTATCGTAAATCATACATCCAACCGATTCGAGAACCGTTTTTATA
>JBMYXW010000769.1:0-2193 GCA_049608825.1 Chitinophagales bacterium | reverse complement strand
ACTTCTCGATGTTCGCCAAGCCCAAATTTTGGTAGTGGTCTTGAAATGGGTCAATCGCAATGTGTTGTGAATCTGTGGCTGCAATGATGTGAGAAGCCGAACGAGCATAGGCAAAACCTGCTTCCAAGGTTTTGGTAAGATAATGTTCTTTTAGGAACTGATAAATAAACGCTGCTTCGTTTTCTTTGATAGGCGTTGCCTTGTCTTCGGTCGGAATGGTAAGTGTCTGATTAATAGTTGCTAAATCCATCGTACATTATTTTGGCTGCAAGTTACGGTTTTTTTAGATTTTGGAAGAGAGAGCTAAGAGGCGAGAAGTGAGATAAACTATTTTTGAATGGCTCTATTGTTGAATTGTTATATTGCTTGGTTATCAGCACTTTTACTCAACAAAAAGAAACCTCCATAAATCACAAACCATAAAAATTTTGTTCTTTCGATTTACTTCTTTCAAAAGTATTTACTAAATTTCGGTTTGATAAAGCTTTTTCAGCCTTACTTAGATGAGGAAATAGAGCTGTGAGAAACGGGAATTTAATTATACAAAATCCTCTGTCTCGCTTCTCGCCTCCTGCTTCTTACTTCCAAACTCCCATTCAAAATTATTCAAAACTTATGCCTCTAAAAGTCCGATTATTGCTTTGGTGGATTCGTTTGACCGAAAAAACACCCATGTATGAACTCCCTGCGGTTACAGCTCGACGAATCAGCAAGGAAACGCTTGAAGGAGCGAAAAAACTGATTGAATATGCTCCGATTGAGCTTTTTGCAGTCAAAAACCAAATGGTCAAGGCGAGAGATGGATACGACATTCCTATTCGAATTTACCAACCCATAGATGCCGACAATTTGCCGATTATTGTATTTTATCATGGAGGTGGTTTTGTGATTCGAGATTTGGACAGTCACGACAATGGCTGTCGACGCTTGGCTCATGATAATCAAGCAGTCGTAGTTAGTGTAGATTACCGTTTGGCACCCGAGTTCAAATTTCCGATTCCCCACCAAGACTGTTATGATGCTACGGTTTGGGTAAGTGAAAATGCCGCATCTATCAATGGGGATGCGAGTCGATTGGTGGTGATGGGCGACAGCGCAGGCGGCAATTTGGCAACAGTGGTGGCGCAAATTGCAAGAGATAAAAAAGGACCTAAAATTTGCTATCAAGTATTAATTTACCCAACGACCGATGCCCGAATGAACCATCCTTCAATTGATAAGTTTGCAGAAGGATACTTATTGACCAAGCCCATGATGCAGTGGTTTTTGAATCACTACAAGAAAAATGAAGAGGACATTTACAATCCGCTTATGTCGCCTCTATTGTGTCTTGACTTGTCCAATATGCCTCCAGCGTTTATCATTACTGCCGAGTTTGACCCATTGAAGGATGAAGGTATTGCTTATGCCCATCGCTTGAAGCAGGCAGGTGTAGAGGTTCGACATACAGACTACAAGGGTTTGGTTCATGCTTTTTTTAATATGCCAAAACTGCATAAGTCTTGTTTGAGGGCTTATGAGGAAATTAAGGAGGTGTTATCTACTTCAATTGGTTAGCTCTGGCAACTATTTTTTCATATTGGAGTAGCTTGGACTTTAGTCCGAGTAGCTTGTCTATGAATGGAATAAATTCCGTCCTACTTTGATTGAATATGATTTACTTACTGCCAAAGCTAGGTAAAAGATAAAGGCCTTTTTTTGGGGAAACTATTTATTAAATAAAGCCCCCCAAATTAAATAAAACCAATCAAAGCGCAGTTCTATAGTTATTTTTGAAAACGACCTTATCTTTGTGGGTAACTTGCTCAATTCTCCACATTGCAGCATCTTCAATAAAATCTACGACCTTCAATGAGATATAATAGTTATGCAGAACATATCCATCAAAACAAATATACTGTTGCTTCTTTTGATTTTGGACAGATAAGGCATATACGCCTTTCTGAACCTCTACTGGTTTGATAATGACTGGTGTAGTTCCTTTATCTATCGTGTCCATCTCAAGATATTCATTGTTCCAAAACAAAACCTTTCTATCTTCAGAACGGGTCAAAAGATAACCATCTTCTTCAATTTTGAAAAAACTAAAATGATAAACTTTAAGTTTAATAATCAAAGCTGGGGGGAAATAAGTATGGTTTTGTTAGATAAGTTTCTTGATAACAATGAAAAGTGGCAGTCTTCCTTTCATCC
>JBMYXW010000768.1:0-2194 GCA_049608825.1 Chitinophagales bacterium | reverse complement strand
CAAAAAGCGAGTCGGGTGAAACCGAAATTTTGGGTGCACCAATAGCTGTTCCCATCAATGAAATGGTTTGTGTACCAACATTACTCTGAATTTCAAAGTTCTCTCCAAAAACATCTATTGAAGTAGGTGTAAAAGTCAATATTCCTTCATAGGCTGTTTTGGGCGGCAAAACCAAAGTCATAGTATCGGCTTCAAAAACAGGACTTTGCGCTCCCATTGAAGTCACAAAAAGCGTATCTGTTCCTGCGTTGAATACTTCAAATGGTTTGGAAATACTTTCGTTTACCCGAACTGTGCCAAAGTCAATCGTTGCAGCCGATAGTTCCATTGAAGCCATGCCCAAAACCTCCAATTGAGTCGGAATGGTGTAAGGAGTATTTGCAGGTTCGTTGGTGTTTATTTCGAGTGGAAAATCGTAAATACCTGCATTCAATTGACTTGCATCAAATACGATTTCCAAACTGTCGATTCCGTTTGCTTCAATCGTTTCATTTTCCTTCAATAATGACAACCACGGAACGCCATTTCCGATTAGTTCCACTTTATGCTGGTTCGTTCTATCACTTCGAGCTTCGACTTCTTCGGTATTTTCCAACTCTACTAACAATTGTCCATCTGCCAACAAATGCTTGTAAACAGGTGGATACAAGGTGATAATGTGGGTTTCGTCTTCGGCAGATTCGGTATTGTTGTCCAACACATATTCCATTCCCTCACCATCTAATCGCAACCAAACCCGCTCGTTTGTGGCATCAAAATCACCATTGAGGGTAATCTTCAATTGAAGGAAATCGCTCGCCCCCTCTCCTATTTCTTCAAAAATATGGATGGTTCTATCACCCGACGAATCGAAGGTTTTGGTGCTTTTTCCGATGGTTCTTTGAAGGCTCGCATCGTAATACAAAGCGCCCATTCCATTGTTCTGAATGACGACTTTTTGAAGATTTTGCTCTCCTGCATTTAAAGTTACGTTTAAGGTTTCGGTGGGAATTGAGGCTTGTGGTGCGGCTTGAATTTGAATCGTTTTTGTCTTGGTGTCTGATTCAAAACAGGTTTCGGTGGTCAATTGAACTTCGTATGTACCTGATGCTTCAAAAAGGTGTTTGGGATGTTTTTCGGTAGAGGTCATGCCATCACCAAAATCCCAAAAATAGCTCGTTCCTCCTTGACTCAAATTACTGAAAGTTACTTCTCTATTGAAAGGCACATCATTGGATGGAAGGCTAAAATCAGCGCTTGGCGCAATGAAAATATTTTGGGTTGTTTCGTCACAAACTCCATCTTTGCAGACCTTCAATGAAACCATATAGTCACCTTTTGCAGCAAATTGGTGTGTCGGATTTTGCTCGTTTGAAATCATCGTGCCATCTCCAAAATCCCATTCCCAAGTATCGGGATGGTTGATGCTTTGGTCTCGAAATTCCACGCTACCTTCGCAAGAAACATTTCCAACTTGTTCAAAAAATGCCACAGGATTCGCCAATACTTCTAAAGTACAGGAAATGTTTTTTTGAGGGTTTACAGATTCGTTGGTCAGGATTTGCAGTTCATTGGTGTATATACCAGCCCACAAATTACTGGCATCAAAAATTACTTGCAGTTCTTCATTGGTTTCACCTTCTACCACACCGTTTTTTGCTGCTTTCAGCCAATCATCATGGTCTGTCACCAATCGGATTTGATGAAAATCTTCTCCTCCTTCATTGAATCCAACAGGAATCCCATGCCATATTTCGACCTTCAATTGTTGGTCTTCCAACCATTTTTGCACCTCCTCATCTGCCACATTATAGGTATAGACCTCTTTGATGTCGGTTCCATTTTCGGCACTGGCATTATGGATGCCCACCAGCTTGTAGTCTTCGCCTTCGATTCTCAACCACATATACTCGTCTGTGGCATCAAAATCACCATTTATCGTAACTTCTAAACGAAATTGACTGAAAGGATGCACGTTTTCAAACAAATAAGTAGTTGTATCTTTTTGGGTGTGAAATTTTTCGACAAGTGTATCTTCTTCAAAAACTCTTGTCTCTGTTCCAAAATATAAATCTCCTGCTCCAATGTTGGACAAATTAACGGTTCGATTGGCACTATTTCCCGCCATCAGAGTTAGGTGAATATTGTCGGGCGTAACTTGCAAGGTAGGAGACGCTTGAACGGTGACTTGCTTTTGAAGGACATCTGTGGAGTA
>JBMYXW010000767.1:0-2197 GCA_049608825.1 Chitinophagales bacterium | reverse complement strand
AGAGTTAAATTTGAATTTGCACCTTGAACTTGAAGTTCCTAATCCAGTGAGAGTTGAATTTCCTAATCTCCCCAAGCCACAAAATCATCAATAGAAGTACAGTCCTCAATCAACTTATCATAGTATTCCGAAAAATTACTATGAAGTAGATTGTAATAATAATTGTCTTTGAATTGAGGAGCTTCTACATCCCAAGAATTTTCGGCTACCAACATTTTTTCAAAAAATTCTTGACGGTAATCACACTTTCCTGCCATTCGATAACACAGTGCTGCAAAACTACAAGTACTCGCTGTCTCTGCGGCTTTTTCGTATTGCACTTTGGCACGGGTGCAGCCATAGAAGTTGGCAATATCACCATAATTCTTTCCACCTGCATTGTTGAGACCATATTCCCATCCACTGGTTGCCCAATAACGGGTCAACATCCACGAATTGCCATAGAAAGTCATATTGAAGTAGCCATTGGCTATCAGTAAATTGCAATAAGCTTCATCCAAACCTCCATCTGCGGCAATCGCTTTCATACTCAACATCTCGGCTACAAATTCGGGCTTGGTATATCTAATCGTATCTCCAATCGTTGCTTGATGACCATTGTAAAAGTTGGCATAAAAAGGGTTGGCATCCAAATAAAAATCATACATAAAAGTTTCACTTCCCCAATGTTTTGTAGGGATTTGTTCAAAAACCGCCAAAGATTCCTTCAATTTGTCCTGCCGCAAATACATCGTTCCCAACAAGTCTAATATTTTATTTTTATCCTTTGCAGCCCTCTTCGTCAAAAACTGCTCGTAGGAAGTCTTGTCTTTTTTGTCAAACAATTCCAGCATATTTCCGAGGTCTTTGGGGCTTGCTTTTTCATTGAGGTAGTAAAAATAATCTCTGTATGTGGAATAGATAAATTCTTTGGTTGGTGCTCTCAACAATCCTTTCACCTGCGAAAGATACATGGCAGCCTTGTGCAGTTCTTCATTTTTTTCGTAGCGTCTCGCCAAAGCATACATCACTTTGCCGTAGGTACTCAAACTTGTGTAGCCATATTCGTTTTCCTTCTGCTGATTAGGAGATTGTTTTTCGAGCCATTGCAGAGAGGTCAAAAGCTGTTCTTCTGCTTCTTTTGAAATGCCTCCATAATCGTTGGCAAATGCCATGATGCGGGTGAGATGTATTTGATTTTGAATGGCTTCATTTGCCCCTTCTGCCATTTCTGCTTGCTGCAAATGTGTATTGGATTTGAGGTAATTTTCCTGCATAAATGCCAAGTAAGCTGCTGCTACCTGCCAAAAAACAGGATTGTTCACTTTCTTCTCTTGAATCACCTTGTCCACCAAACTGGCTATTCTCTCCAAATATTTGCGGTCGTTTTCTTGGTTTTCCTTCTCCTTATCTTCGTAATAAAGATGAGAGCTTGCTGCATCAAAACCTGTATAGATAGGAGTCAAAAGCCAATCTTCGAGCTTGTTGATTTCACGAGTCAACAACAACTCCAATTCGGGCATTTTGGGTGCGAGTGAATACACATTGTTGATGCTTTCCAATGCTCTACCTGGGCTTTTAATGCCTTTCATCAGCCAAAGAGCAGCTCTTTCTTTTTGATTTTCGACAAAAACCAAACTCGCCTCCATGTCTTTTCCTTCAAACCCTTGATAAGCTCTATGACGTTTGTTGGGTGCGTTTTTGAAGGCCATCGCAAAATTGTAATCCGCTGCTGCTTTTTGATTGATGTGATACAATGCCGTCGCTCGGTGCATCATTCCCCAATATTTGACAATGCTTTTGCTTTGAAGTGGTTTTAAAAATTCTTCGTACAATACCACCGCTTGTTTATAATCTTCGAGATAGCGAGCCAATACAACCATCTGATATCCATAGCGCAATTGAAGGGTGGGATTCGATTCTGGATAACTGTTTTTGGCGAGGTCAATCAGTTTTTGAAGAGTCGGTTTTGCCAGTTCATCATTTGTCCATGCGCCGCCAATCTCCAATGCTTTTTCTACTTCTTTGGCATAGAGCATATAATCCAAAGTCGCTTTGTCCTCTTTTTCGACCAAATATTTGACCAGCGAATACTGATAGATTTCTTTACTTTTGACTTCCTCCAAATCTACATATTCTGCATCACTGGGCTTGAATTTGTGTTCGTACAAAAACTTTTGAATAGCCTTCACTTCCATTTCGTTTCCAAAATAATTCG